>DAOPUP010000393.1:0-2680 GCA_035350655.1 Acidovorax sp.
TGCACGCCGGCCCCCACCTCGCTGAATGCCGCTGCACGTTCATACAAACGCACCTCCCACCCGGCGCGCGATGCCCCCAGGGCCGCAGCCAGCCCGCCAATGCCGCCACCCGCGATCAACACCTGTTTTCTCATGACCGCATTGTGCCGCGCGCCAACCGCGGACAGACAGGCGGGCGGGGTTTGTGCGTTCAGTCGCCCGGTCAGGAGCCCGTCAACAGCTGCCGCAGCACGAACGGCAAGATGCCGCCCGCCTGGTAGTAATCCACTTCGATGGGGGTGTCGATGCGCAGCGTGACCACCACGTTCTGGCGCGTGCCGTCCTCGCGGTGGATGACCAGCGTGGCGTTGCTCTGCGGGGTGAGTGCGGCGTCGGGCAGCACATCAATGACCTCGCTGCCCGTAAGGCCCAGCGATTGCCAAGAATCGGCGCCCTGGAACTGCAGCGGCAGCACACCCATGCCCACCAGGTTGGAGCGGTGGATGCGCTCGAAGCTGCGCGCCACCACGGCCTTGATGCCCAGCAGCTGCGTGCCCTTGGCAGCCCAGTCGCGGCTGGAACCGGTGCCGTATTCCTCGCCGGCAAACACCACGGTGGGCGTCTTTTGCGCCATGTACTGCATGGCGGCGTCGAAGATGAACATCTTCTCGCCCTGCAGCGGCCCGTCGTTCTGGAACACGGTGACACCGCCTTCCTCGCGCGAGCCGTCGGCCTGGGGCGGGATCATGAGGTTCTTGATGCGCACGTTGGCGAAGGTGCCGCGCACCATCACGTCGTGGTTGCCACGGCGCGCGCCGTAGCTGTTGAAGTCGGCCTTTTGCACACCGTGCTGCACCAGCCACTGGCCAGCGGGCGAGCTGGCCTTGATAGAGCCGGCGGGCGAGATATGGTCGGTGGTGATGGAATCGCCAAACAGCGCCATGATGCGGGCGCGCTGCACGGAAACAGCAGCATTTTGGCCTGCCACGCTTGAATCATCTTGTCTTTTTGCTCCTTTTTCAAGAGCAAAATCGGCAAAGAACGGCGGCTCGGCGATGTAGGTGCTGGCAGGCCATGTGTAGCGGGTGCCCGCCACACCCTTGATTTTTTCCCACAGTTTGCCGGGCTCGGTCCTGACCTTGGCGTAGTTCTCGCGAAAGGCCTTGCCCTTCATGGCGAACTTCATGAGCTGGTGGATTTCGTCGCTACTCGGCCAGATGTCGCCCAGGTAGATGTCTTTGCCCCCCTTGCCCCGGCCCACGGGCTCGGTCATCAGGTCCTTGAGCACGGTACCGGCGATCGCATAGGCCACCACCAGCGGCGGGCTGGCCAGGAAGTTGGCCTTGAGGTTGGGGTGGATGCGCGCCTCGAAATTGCGGTTGCCCGACAGCACGGCGGCGCACACCAGGTCGTTGCTGGTGATGACCTCGTTGAGCTCGGGCGTGAGGTCGCCCGCATTGCCGATGCAGGTGGTGCAGCCGTAACCCGCCAGTGCAAAGCCGAGCTTTTCCAGATAAGGCAGCAGCCCGGTCTCACGCAGGTATTCGGTGACGATGCGCGAGCCCGGCGCCAGCGAGGTCTTGATGTGCGGCTGCACCTGGAGCCCCGCCTTGACCGCCTTCTTGGCCAACAGGCCGGCCGCCAGCAGCACGCTGGGGTTGCTGGTGTTGGTGCAGCTGGTAATGGCGGCAATCAGCACATCGCCATTGCCGATCTTCAGGGCCTGGTCTGCATCGCCCGGCAGGTCGCATACCGAGATGGATTGGCTGGCATGCTGCGCCGTGGCCAATGTCGGGCGGTTGCCTACCATTTCCACCACTGAGCGCGTGGCGCCGGGTTGTGGCGCAGGCGCGTCCTCGGCCGGTCCCCCTTCGCCGCAGCCGACACGGTGGCGCTGCAGCAGGCGCTCGGCCGGTTGGTTGAAGCCGTTTTCGGCATTGGGCTTGCTGAACAGCGACGCGAACTGCGTGGCCACCTTGCCCAGCTCAATGCGGTCTTGCGGGCGCTTGGGGCCGGCCAAGCTGGGGGTCACGCTGCCCAGGTCAAGCTTCACGACCTGCGAGTAATCCACCTCGCCCGCCAGCGGCACGCCAAACAGGCCTTGGGCCTTGAAATAGGCCTCAAAGGCTTCGATCTCGCCCTTGGTGCGGCCGGTGCCCTTAAAGTACTCCATGGTGCGCTCATCGACCGGGAAAAAGCCCATGGTGGCGCCATATTCGGGCGCCATGTTGCCGATGGTGGCGCGGTCGGGCAGCGCCAGGGTACGCGTACCCTCGCCAAAGAACTCGACAAACTTGCCCACCACCTTGTGCTGGCGCAGCAGCTCGGTCACGGTAAGCACCAGGTCGGTGGCGGTGACGCCTTCGCGCAGCTGGCCGGTCAGCTCCAGGCCCACCACATCGGGCGTGAGCAAGTACACCGGCTGGCCCAGCATGGCGGCCTCGGCCTCGATGCCGCCCACACCCCAGCCCACCACGCCAATGCCGTTGATCATGGTCGTGTGGCTGTCGGTGCCGACCAGGGTGTCGGGGTAATACACGCCATCCTTGCGCCTGTGCACGCCGCGCGCCAGGTATTCGAGGTTGACCTGGTGCACGATGCCAAAGCCCGGCGGCACCACGCCAAAGGTGTCAAAGGCCTGCATGCCCCATTTCATGAACTCGTAGCGCTCGCGGTTGCGCTGGAATTCGAGCTTCATGTT
>DAOPUP010000394.1:0-2674 GCA_035350655.1 Acidovorax sp.
AGGCATCGATGTTGGCGCGCATCTCGGCCTTGCCGCCTTCCTGGTCGTTGAGGTGAAATTTCACGGCGCCACAGCAGCCCGCCTGGGGCGCGATCACGGTCTGGATGCCCACCGCATCGAGCACGCGGGCCGTGGCGCTGTTGATATGGGGCATCATGGCGGGCTGCACGCAACCGGCCAGCATGAGCACCTTGCGCGCATGTGCGCGGGTGGGCCAGGTCCCGGCGGGTTGCGGCGCGGGCACCTTGGCCTGCAGGGCTGCCGGCAGCAGGCCGCGCACCGCCTGGCCCAACTTCATGGTCGGGGCGAACAGGGGCGATGGCAGACCTTCCTTGAGTGCCCAGCGCAAGGCCTTTTCGCCCAGGGGGCGGGGCACTTTTTCATCGACGATCTTGCGGCCGATATCGACCAGGTGGCCGTATTGCACGCCACTGGGGCAGGTGCTTTCGCAGTTGCGGCAGGTCAGGCACCGGTCCAGGTGCAGCTGCGTCTTGCGCGTGGGGATCTCGCCTTCGAGCACCTGCTTGATGAGGTAGATGCGGCCGCGCGGGCCGTCGAGCTCGTCGCCCAACAGCTGGTAGGTGGGGCAAGTGGCGGTGCAAAAGCCGCAGTGCACGCATTTGCGCAGGATGGCTTCGGCCTCCAGTCCTTCGGGGCGTGCGCGGTATTCGGGGGCGAGTTGGGTTTGCATGGGGTGCAGCCTGGGCTTGTCGGCAAGAAAGATCAGGGCGCAGGGGGCAGCTGGGCGGGCCCGGCCTTGCGCAGGGGATGGAGCAGGCGCGCGCGGTCGGCCCACAGCGGGGGCAGCGACAGAGCCAGCAGCACCAGCGCCAGCGGCACCACAAACACAAAGCCCACATGCTTGAAGCCGGCCGCCCCGGCAATACCACCGATGAGAAACATCGCCACCAGGCCCGCAAACAGCCGCAGCCGGGCCTGGTTGGCGCGCACCTGGTTCTCCACCGCAGTGCCGGTGCGGTTCCAGTACAGCATCTTGCCCAGCTCGATACCGAGGTCGGTCACCACGCCCGTCATGTGGGTGGTGCGGATCTGCGACGACGACATCTTGGTCACGGTGGCGTTCTGCAGCCCCATGATGAAGGACAGCAGCAGCACCGTCATGGGCACGGAAAAAGGCGTGCGCCAGGCCAGCGTGAGGGCGCCCACCAGCCCGAACACCAGCATGAGCAGCGCCACCAGCACCAGCGGCAGCGCATAGCTGCTGTGCAATTTGCGCTGCAGCGCCCAGTTCACCATCACCGCCGTGGTGGCCGCCCCGCTGATGAAGGCCAGCAGGGCGCCCACGGCGCTGAGCACCAGCACCATGTTGCCCAGCACCAGGTTGTCGGCCAGCATCGACAGAAAGCCCGTCATGTGCGAGGTGTACAGGCTCACCACTAGAAAACCGCCCGCGTTCACCGCTCCGGCGTTGAAGGCCAGCAGCAGGCCCAGCACGCGGTTGCTGGTGCCCGTGCGGTGGTGGCCGGTAAGGTGACGCAGGCGCCGCATGTTCAACTTCCTGCGCCGGTGTCACCAGAACGCGGCTTCTGTCGGGCGGTGGTGGCAAACATGCGCACCCCCGTTACCACTGCGGTGCCATGCGGCCCGGATTGAAGATGCCAGCCGGGTCGAAGCTGTGCTTGAGGCGTGCATGGATCTGCGCCAACGCCGAAGACATCACATCAAATGGGCCTGTAGCCATTGATTCATCTGCGCTATCAGCTATGAATAAAGAAGCGCTTCCACCCACCGCCCGGGCCGCTTCGCGCAACGCATCGCCCTCTTCCAGCGGCGCCTGCACCCAGCGCAGGGCGCCATGCCATTCAATGAGTGGCGAGGCACCCGCGGGCAACGCCAGCACCGGCGCGGTGGCGGGCAGCGACAGGCGCCACAGCGCCCGCCCGGGCCGGGCCAGCCGGGCCGTGAACCAGGGCAGGGTCTGCTCGCGGCAGGCCTGCCAATCGGGCGCCACCGTGGCGTTGTCGAGCCGCTGGCCGCCCATGCGCTGGCAGGCCGCCTCTACCGCCGCCACAGCACCGCGCAGGCGCACAAACAGCGTACCCACACCCGCGTCTTCCACCCAGCAGCTGGCGTTGAGCGGCAGGGGCTGCCCCCCCCAGGCGTGCAGCCGGCGCAGGGCCTCGGCCTGGCTGCATTCAAAGCGCAGCGTGGCCTCGGCGGGCGCCATGGGCAGCACCTTGAGGCTGACCTCGGTGAGCAAACCCAGCGTGCCCCAAGCGCCCGCCATGAGGCGCGAAACATCGTAGCCCGCCACGTTCTTCATGACCTGGCCACCGAACGTGAGCAACTCGGCACGGCCATTGACCAGCACCACGCCCAGCAGGTAATCGCGCACGGCACCCACGCTGGCGCGGGCGGGGCCGCTCAGGCCGGCGGCCACCATGCCGCCCACCGTGGCCCCCGGGCCGAAATGGGGCGGCTCGAAGGGCAGGCACTGGCCTTTTTCGGCGAGCACGGCCTCCAGCTCGGACAGCGGCGTGCCGGCACGCACCGTCACCACCAGTTCGCTGGGCTCGTAACCCACGATGCCGGTGAGCGCGCGGGTGTCGAGTACCTCACCGCGCAGCGCAAGGCCATGAAAGTCCTTGGTGCCCCCGCCGCGGATTCGCAAGGCGGCGCGGCGCTCGGCACTGTCGCGCACATGCTCGATGAT
>DAOPUP010000395.1:0-2672 GCA_035350655.1 Acidovorax sp.
CCGGGCCTTGAGCCCGGTGGCTGGCGCCTTGGCCGCAACGGCTTTAGCGCAAGTGGGTGAGATTGTGTTTGCGCCAGATCAAGTCGTAAACTACGTGCATCTGGTGCACATAAAATACCGGGTTAACCCTTGTTTTTGCGGCCTTCCGCCCCGCCTGTCAACCACCCACCCACCCCATTCCTCGCATTTGGAGCGTTGTCCATGTCGCAAGCCCAACCGCTGGTCATCGAAGAATCGCAATACAAGGATGTGCGCAGCCTCGCGCGGGGGCTGGATGTGCTCAAGGCGCTCAACCGCGCACCGGGTGGCATCGCCAGCACGACCGAGCTGGCCCAGGCCTGCGGCACGCACCGCACCACCGTCAAGCGGCTGCTGGAAACCTTGCGCGCCGAGGGCTTTGTGCGGCGCGGCGAACGCGAAGGGCAGTACTACCTCACGTTCGAGGTGCGGCGCTTGAGCGAGGGGTTCGAGGACGAGGCCTGGGTGGCGCAGGTGGCGGCGCCGCTGATGCGGGCCTCGGTGCGTGCGCTGCTGTGGCCTTGCGATCTGGGCACGATGGAGTCGGGCTTCATGGTGGTGCGCGAGTCCACGCACCGCTTCAGCGCGCTGTCGCAGCACCGCGCCATGATCGGCGAGAAGATGCCGCTGTTTGTGACGGCGCTGGGGCGGGCCTACCTTGCGGCCTGTTCGGACGAGCAGCGCGAGGCGCTGCTGGCGCTGCTGGCGCAGCGCAGCGACGCGATCGGTGACATGGCGCGTGACCGCGCTGCCGTGGCCGAGACCCTGCGCGAAACGCGCGAACGGGGCTATGCCTACAACGATGGCGAGTGGATCCGCGAGCAGCATTTTGCCGCCGTGGCGGTGCCGCTGCGCAGCGGCGAGCGCCTGCTCGGTGGGCTCAACATGGTGTTTCCTAAGGCGGCGGTTTCCCCGGCCGACCTGCAAAAGCGCTTTGTGCCCGCGCTCACGTCGCTGGCTGCGGCCATTGGCAAGGCGAGCCGCGAGTGGCTCGACTAAGGGCCGGGGTGCTGTATGGCAGGGCCTCGGACTTAGGCGTGGCACCCCAATTTCAGCTTGAATGCCTTACGGTCCTTGTTTTTAATAGGCTTATTGCTATCAAAATTGATTAAAAAGGCGCTGTCCCATGTCGCACAGTAGCCAGCCGGCCAGCGCCCCGCAGTGCAACACCACCGTCAGCCGGTAAACCGCCAGAAACCCGGCTTTGCGCGATTTGTGCCGCAGCGCCTGCTGGGCGCACCATGCGCCGGGCCAGCCGCCAGCCAAGCTCAGCAGGTGCAGGTTTTTCTCGGGGAGGCGCCAGTGGCCGCGTCGGGCAGCGCCCTTGTCGGCCGCATAGGCCGCAAAGGTCAGCATATTCACCGCCAGCGCGGCAAGCGGCAGCCACCAGGGGAATGGCCCGGTCCATAGACCCCAGGCCAGCAGCGCGGCCCAGCCCAGTATCCAGGCGGGCATCAGGCGGGCCATCAAGGCAGTGTGTGCAGCGGGATGTCCTGGGCCAGCGCCAGCGCATCGAGCTGCGCGCGTGTCTGGCGCTGCAAAAAGTCGGCCACGGCCTGGTGCGTGGCGGGTGCGCGCAGCAGCGCGGCGTCGCCTGTGGCGGGCAGCCCGGCCGCGGCGCACAGGCGGGCGGCAAAGTGGGGTTCCAGCGCCGCCACGGCCACGCGGCCATCGGCGCAAGCGTAAATGCGGTAGCCCGCGTGGTTGCCCCCCACATCGCCCTCGGGGGCCGTCAGGCCCCAGTCGCGCGGCTGGGCGAGCCAGGCCGCGGCGTCGGCCAGGGCCACCTCGATGCACACGCCGGCGCCGGTGCGGGCGCGTTCCAGCAGCGCCTGCAGCACGGCTTCGCTGGCCACCAGCGCGCCGCCCATGTCGGCATAGAGCGTGGGCGGCATTTCGGTGCCGGTGACCAGGCCGGCATCGGCCAGGTAGGTAAGGTCATGGCCGGGTTCTTCGGCGCGCGTGCCTGCGGTGCCCACGATACGCACCAGCGACAGCCGGGGGTATGCCGATTGCAGGGCGTCCCAGCCCAGGCCCAGCTTGGTGAGTGCCGAGGGGCGAAAGGAGGTGATCAGCACATCGGTGCGGGCCAGTTCTGCGTGCAGCGTGGCCTGACCTTCGGGGGTTTTGAGGTGCGCATGCACGACCCGGATGCCGCCGTGCAGTGCAGCGTAGGCCGCCGGGCTGTAGATACCCATGGGGTCTGCGGTGGGGGTGCCCGGGGCGGGGGGCGGCTCCAGCTTGGTGCATTCGGCGCCCATGCGCACGCAGCGCATCAGGGCCGCCGGGCCGGGCAGATTGAGCGCGAGGCTGAGGACACGCGTGTTGCGCAGCGGTTGGAGCAGTGTGGTGGTCATGGCAAATATGCGGTCGTCTGCAGTGCCCGCCGTGCGGGTGGGGCGGTGAAAACGCGGCAGCTGCGTGGGTGGTTACCCAAGGTTATACAAAATGTGTGAGGCTATCAATTTCGATAGCATGGAGTGCTTTATTTATAAGGACTACGTGCATGAAATCCATGAAAAAACCGCCCGAAGGCGGTTTGATGGATGGATGGCTCCAGCGGTTCAGATGACCTTGGCAATAGCCTGGCAGACGTAGTCGATGTTCTTGCTGTTGAGCGCAGCCACGCACATGCGGCCGGTGTCGGTGCCGTA
>DAOPUP010000396.1:0-1116 GCA_035350655.1 Acidovorax sp.
GCCCAGCACATGGGTGTTGGCCACCGTGTCGAAGCGGCGACCCGAGGCCTGCACTTCAGCACCCACCGTCCAGCCGGCGATGCGCGTGTCGGCGCCCAGCGTGGCGTGGCGCTTGGCGCGGCGGGCCAGTTGCTTGCCCGTGTCCAGGTCGCGCGGGTTCTGCAGATCGATCGAGCCATGCAGCTGCACACCCGCCAGGTGGTAAGACCCGGCAAACGTTACACCCTCGTACTGCGCGCGGGCCGTGTTGGCATAGCAACCGAAGGCAGATGCACAGGTGCCTGCACCCGCGAACGAGATCAGGTTCGAGACCCGGTTGCGGTAAGCCACCACCGAGAAGCTGCTGCGGTCTTGTGCATACCGCAAGCCCAGTTCGGCGTTGCGGCTGGTCTCGGGCTGCAGCGTGGCCACGCCGTATTCGCTGAACCGGTGGTACAGGGTAGGTGCCCGAAAAGCAGTGCCCACCGAGGCCGTGGCGCGCCAGCGCGGGGCAAAGGCGTAGCCATACGACGCGCTGCCCGTGTCCTTGCCACCAAACTCGCTGTCGGAGTCGTGGCGCACATTGAGCTGCAGCGTGTGGCGCCCCGCGTTGAAGCCATAGCCCAGCGCCAGCGCGTCCTGCGAGCGGCCATTCTGGATGGGGGCGTTTTGCAGGTCGTCTTCGCGGCGTTCCAGGGCGGCACTGAAACGATGTGCGCCCCAGCGGAAATCGTTTTGCCAGAGGTAGCCGCGCAGCTGGGTCTCGGTGAGGTAAAGCGATGGCGTGGTCTCGTAGCGGTTGACCGAATCGGTAATCGACACGCGCGTGCTGTACGCATCCGACCATTGCGCCGCCCAGGTCAGGCCGGCCGTGCGCAGGCGGCTCAGGTTGCGGTCATCCGCGGGCTTGGCGGGGCTGTAGGCGAAGTCGTCATAGCCTGAGTTCATGCGGCTGGCCAGCAGCGTCGCGTCCAGACGGTGTCGGGCATTGATGCGAAATCCCAGCCGGGCGTTGCCCGAGGTGCTTTGGTAGCCGTCGCGGTCAGGGTTGTGTGAGCCGCTGACCTTGGCATCAAACCCGTCGCTGATTTCGCGCGCAATGCCCAGCGAATAATCGAACGCGCCATCCTGCCCGGC
>DAOPUP010000396.1:1216-2661 GCA_035350655.1 Acidovorax sp.
GGCGTTGCCCACGCCACCGTTGCGTGAAATCTCGATGCCCGGCAGGCGCGCCAGCACATCGGCCAGGCCCGTGGCACCGCTGCTTTCAATGGTTTCGCGGTCCACGATGGACACATCGGCCACCAGATCGGCCAGGGGCTGCTCGGTGCGTGTGGCGGTCACCACGGTGTCCTGCAGCGAAGGCATGCGTGCGTTTTGCGCCAGCAGCACGGGCTCTGCAAAAGACTGCGCGTGCGCGACCTGGGCAGACACCAGCGACAGGACAGCCAGCACGCAGGGGCGCAGGCACGGCAGCGCAATGTGGCGCGCACGGGGGGTACGGTTTTTCATAGGAATCATCATCAACAAACAACCCGAGCCGGCTTCCCCGCCAGCATGTGGGTGACAAGGCATTGCAGGCCTCAAAAGGCGCGCAATACCACCGTGTTGGCCGGTATCCGGGCTGGCGGAACGCCCTCCAATGCCTTCCCAGGCGCTTGTTCAAGGCGCCCAGTGGCTTGTGAATGGAGAGGAAATCGGATGATTCGTCCGCTGACCGTTGCGGGGGCAGCGCAGGCTGGGCACACCCATGTTGGGTGGAACCTTCCTGCTTCCCGTTGAACTGCGGTGTGTGAACCACATCGCGAGCACCAACAATGTGATTTTAAGGGCATTCAATGTGTGCCCCTCTACAATCATGGGCTGTATGGAAGCTTCCTCCACCACCGACCAGATCGCCGAGCGCGTTGAGCGGCTGCTCTTGCGCCACGCAGAACTCCAACGCACCAACGCCCTGCTGGCGAGCCAGGTGACTGCCCTGACCCAGGAGCGCGACTCCCTCAAGTCTCGCCTGAGTGCCGCCCGCGCCCGGGTGGATGCACTGCTTGAACGCCTGCCCCCTGCCCCACTCCCCAAGGATGCCGAATGAAGCAAATCGAGGTGCAGATCCTGCAGCAGAGCTATCTGCTGTCCTGCCCAGAAGGCCACGAGTCGCGGTTGCTGGAGGCAGTGGAACGTGTGGACACCGCCATGACGCGCATCCGCGATGCCGGCAAGGTGCGCGCACGCGAACGCATTGCCGTGCTGGCCGCGCTGAATCTGGCGTTTGACGTTGCCGACCGCGAAGCCACGGGCCTGGCGACTTCGCCCTTCATTCCGGCCTCCCAGCACCGCACTCACGCGCCAGACAGTCGGCCCCTCGATAGGAACCCGGACGCCCAGCGGCTGCAGTCACTCGTACAGCGCCTGGATGAGGCCCTGGGCGACGACGGACGATTGCTCTGAGGCAAGGCCCTGCAGCGCATCCTCTGCGGTTTGCACCGGGCAGTGCCCGCAGTTCGCGCAGCCAACGCCTACAATAGCGCTGTCTGCGGTGCTGCCGGGCTTTATATTTCCTTGAACCAATGCTCACTGAGCACGGGCTTGGTACATCGCCCGGTGAGCGTGATCATCTCGCGTCAGATGAA
>DAOPUP010000397.1:0-2630 GCA_035350655.1 Acidovorax sp.
TGCGGGTGGATGGTCTTGCCGATGTCCACTGCGTCGGCGCCCATCTCGATGGCCAGGGCGATCTCGCCGATCATGTCGCCCGCGTGGGTACCGACCATGCCACCGCCCAGGATCTTGCCGTGGCCGTGCGCCTCGGGGCTGTCGTCGAACAGCAGCTTGGTGAAGCCTTCGTCACGCCCGTTGGCAATGGCGCGGCCCGAGGCTGCCCAGGGGAACAGGCCTTTCTTGACCTTGACGCCCTGGGCCTTGGCCTGGTCTTCGGTCAGGCCCACCCAAGCCACTTCGGGGTCGGTGTAGGCCACGCTGGGGATCACGCGGGCGTTGAAGGCGGCGCTGGCCAGTTCCTTGTTGCCCTGCAATTCGCCGGCGATCACTTCTGCCGCCACATGCGCCTCGTGCACCGGACGAAAAATTAGTGGTATGATTGCTGCCACATATCCCTGGAGAGCAACGACAATGCAAACCCATCTCCCCCACCTTGCCATGCTCGGCCTGGCACTGATCCTCGGCGGCTGTGGCGACGACCAACAAGCCTCGGCCCGCACCGGCTCGGCGGCCAGCGCTGCAACGGCAGCCGCCAACGGTGCGGTAGCCAAATCACTGCCGCTCGGCGACCAGCAGGACTTCGAGGACGCCAGCCGCGGCCTGATTGCCAGCCAGAAACCGCTCAAGGTCACCGATGCCAATGGCCGGGTCCTGTGGAACATGGAGGACTATGCCTTCATCGAGGGCGACGCCCCTGACAGCGTCAATCCCAGCCTGTGGCGGCAGGCCAAGCTGAACAACATCAACGGCCTGTTCGAGGTGACCAAGGGGGTCTACCAACTTCGCGGTTTCGACCTGGCCAACATCTCGCTGATCCAGGGCAAGACCGGCTGGATTCTGGTGGACCCGCTGACCACCGCCCCTACCGCCCGCAACGCACTGGCCTTCGCCCGCGAGCAACTGGGCGATCAGAAGATCTCGGCAATCATCTTCACCCACAGCCACATCGACCACTTCGGCGGCATCGACGGGGTGCTCAGCGACGCCGAACGCGAACACCTGCAGGTGATCGCGCCCGAGGGCTTCATGGAAGAAGCCTCCAGCGAGAACATCCTCGCCGGTCCGACCATGCAGCGCCGCGCCCAGTACATGTACGGCAGCCGGTTGCCGCGCTCGGCCACCGGGCACGTGGACACCGGCCTGGGCAAGCAGCAAACGTTCGGCGGCGACATCGGCATCCTCGAACCCACCGAGATCGTCAGCAAGACCGGCCAGCGCATCGATGTCGACGGCGTGGAAATGGTCTTCCAGTACACCCCGGCCTCGGAAGCACCGGCAGAGATGACCTTCTACATCCCGCAGTACAAGGCATTCTGCGGCGCCGAGGTGGTCTCCCACACCCTGCACAACCTCTACACCCTGCGCGGCGCCAAGGTACGCGACGCGCTGAAGTGGAGTGGCTACATCGACGAAGCCATCACCCTGTTCGGCCAGGACGCCGAGGTGTATTTCGGCAGCCACCACTGGCCGGTATGGGGCAAGGAACGCATCAACAGCTTCCTCAAGAGCCAGCGCGACACCTACAAGTTCATCCATGACCAGACCCTGCGCCTGGCCAACGCCGGCTACACGCCGAAGGAAATCTCCGCCGAACTCAAGCTGCCCTCCACGCTGGAGAAGAACTTTGCCAACCGCGACTACTACGGCACCGTCAGCCACAACGCCAAAGCGGTTTATCAGGCCTATTTCGGCTGGTATGACGGCAACCCGGCCAACCTCAATCCACTGCCGCCCGCCGAAGCAGGCGCCGCTTACGTCGAAGCCATCGGCGGCGCCGACAAGGTACTGGGCATTGCCCAGCAGTCATACGATAAAGGCCAGTACCGCTGGACCGCAGAACTGCTCAACCATCTGGTGTTTGCCCAGCCGGACAATCAGGCGGCCCGTGAACTGCTGGCCAAGACCTATGACCAGCTCGGCTATCAGGCTGAGTCCGGCCCCTGGCGCGACGTCTATCTGACCGGCGCCTATGAACTGCGCAACGGGCCGCCCACAAAAGTGATCAGCCTCGGCGAGATCGCCCGCCTGCTGGAAGAAACCCCTTTGCCGCTGTTCTTTGCCTCGATGGCGGCCAGCCTCAATGGCCCGCGTGCCGATGGGAAACAGCTGCTGATCAACTTCAACTTCACCGACCTCAAGGAAAATCATGTCCTGCAGGTTGAGAACGCCGTGCTGCACCACCGCATAGCGGCTCCGGTGGCCGGGGCTGATGCCACGGTCAATCTGACCAAACCGCTGTTTCTCAAGCTGGTCACCGGCGGTGCCGGGCTCAAGGACACGCTGTTCTCCGATGAACTGAGCATCGAAGGCAGCCGCCTGTCTCTGCTGGAGTTCTTCCAGCTGCTCGACAAACCGCAGGGCAACTTCAACTTCAACATCATCGAGCCCTGATCCAGCGCAGAACGGCTCAAGCCCCGCCTGAAAAACGGGGCTTTTTCATTTATGATGGCCGCCCGCCACGCACTGTCCGCCCCCGTTTCCAGAGGAGCGGATAGGAAATTCAACCGCATGAGGCCAAGTATGGCACGAGTTTTGTGCCTCGAAACACGTTCGGCCAAGGCAGGTTGAGCGCTCGCTTGCCGCTC
>DAOPUP010000398.1:0-2629 GCA_035350655.1 Acidovorax sp.
GGTGAGGCGGCCGAAGACGCGGGTGAACATGTTCTCGGGGCCGTTGAAGCGCAGATTGGCTTCCATACCGGTCAGTGCATCAGGGGACATGGACACACGCTCTTCAATGGCAATGCGCACTTCATCAGCCCAGTCGATGTCGTCGGGGTTGGAGGTGACCAGACCCAGTGCAAAAGCGGCGTCTGCGTCGAGTGCCTTGCCAGCCTGGGCGCGCACCGCGTCCAGCGCGGGCTGTTCGCTGTAGAAGCGGCGCTGCAGACGGCTTTGCTCGGTGACCATGGGGTAGAAGCCAAAGTTGGTGTCGCCCACCGTAATCTTGGGCGAAGCGGCTGCGTCGTCGGGCAACATGAGTTGGTAGCTGCGGTCGCAGGCCAGGGCCAGTTCCAGCAGGGTGCCCGCAAAGCAGGAGCCGGCTTCGATCAAGGCAAACAGACTGCGGGAAGACACGTCCAGGCGGCTGAAGGTGCGGCGCAGCAGGCCGATGGTTTCGCGCACCAGCCAGTGGCTCTGGTGGGCTGCCAGGGTGGCGTCCATGGCCAACACCGCAGCGGCGTCGCCCTGGGTCTTGATCAGCCAGACGCCAATGTCGAGCTCGTTGGTGCGCATTTGCAGAATGGCGTCTTCCAGTTCGCGTGCCATGGCCAGCGGGTACCAGTTGCTACCTGCGGCTTCAATGCCAGCCACATCGGTGGGCTGCGTGCCGGTGGGGGCCTTCACGGTGAAAGTGGCGGTGCGCTTGGCGCGGTCAATCTCAACCGTGACGTGGCTGTAACGCAGGGCATCGGCTTCGACAGTGCGGTTCAAGGGTGTGAGGGCTACGCCTTTGCCATCTGCGGGGCGGTCGCTCTGGGCGGCCAGTTGCAGGGCACGTTCCTGCACCTTGGCGGCAAACACTGCGGGCTTGGCAATGTCGTCCACCAGACGCCAGTCTTTGGCCTTCTGGCCGCGCACGCCTTCGGCACTGGTGCAGAAGATGTCGGCCAGGTCATGGCGCACATGGCGCTTGTCGGTGACGCGGGTCAGTCCGCCGGTGCCGGGCAGCACGCCCAGCAAAGGCACTTCGGGCAGGCTCACCGCGCTGGAGCGGTCGTCCACCAGCAGGATTTCGTCGCAGGCCAGGGCCAGCTCGTAGCCGCCGCCGGCGCAGGCGCCGTTGACCGCGGCCAGGAATTTCAGGCCGCTGTGCTTGGAGGAGTCTTCCAGGCCGTTGCGGGTTTCGTTGGTGAACTTGCAGAAGTTCACTTTCCAGGCGTGGCTGGAAACGCCCAGCATGAAGATGTTGGCGCCGGAGCAGAACACTTTCTCCTTGGCGCTGGTGACCACGACCGTGCGCACTTCGGGATGTTCAAAGCGGATGCGGCCGATGGCGTCGTTGAGTTCAATGTCCACGCCCAGGTCGTAGCTGTTGAGCTTGAGTTTGTAGCCAGGGCGCAGGCCGGCGTTCTCGTCGATGTCCACGGCCAGGGTGGCCACCGGGCCGTTAAAGCCCAGTTTGATGTGTTTGTACTGGGACGGGCTGGTCTGGTATTCAACGCGGGGTGCAGAGGCGGTAGTCATGGGGCTCCTCACAGGGATGTAAAAAAATGCAGTTGTTTGGATAGATGCACGAATAATAGTGCATGTATTTAATCCAAGTCAAGCACTTTAGTTCACATCGATTTCACGCAGAGAGGTTCAGCAGGTTGCGCACCATGGCGCGCAGTGCCTGAAAGGTGGGCTCCAGGGGCTGGGCGCTGGTATCGAGCCGCAGCTGTGCCTTGGAATAGAAGGCCGCACGGCCAGACAGAATGCTTTTGAGGTCTTCCATGGCCTCCCGGCTGGCCGCCATGGGGCGCAGATCGCCCTGGGCGGACACGCGCTTCATGTGGTCCTCGGCATCGGCCTGCAGCCAGACGGTGGTGCAGTGGCTCAGCAGCTGGTTGAACGTGGCCGGGTCGGATACCAGGCCGCCGGGCGTCGCGATCACGGCTTCCGGGTAAATCTGGATCGCCTCTTCCAGTGCGCGCCGCTCGTAGCGGCGGTAGGCGTTCATGCCATACAGCGCCTGGATCTCGGAAATGCTGCAGCCAGCGAACTTCTCGATCTCCCGGCTCAACTCCACAAACGGGTATCCGAGGTCCTCCGCCAGCATTTGCCCCAGCGTGGACTTGCCGGCACCCCGCAAGCCAATGAGGGCCACGCGCGTGTTGGCCACCAGGTCGCTGCCACCGGTGCCCAGCGCCTCGCCGATGGCAATGCGCGCCTTGCGCAAGGTGGCTTCGTCACGCTGCTCCAGCAATTCGCGGATCAACAGCCATTCGGGCGACGACGTCGTGACGTCGCCGATCAGTTCGGTGAGCGAGCACTGCAAGGCGCCTGCCACCTGCAGCAGGACCAGGATGGAGGCATTGCCTTCTCCGTACTCCAGATTGGCCAGGTGGCGCTCGGACACATCGGCCGCCGCGGCGACGGCCTTGCGTGTCATTCCCCGGCGCGCCCGGAGTGCGCGGGCGCGTTCGCCCAGAGAAACCAGGAACGGATTTTTCTCGCTGGGGGTCGGTGCGGATGGCTCTGTGCCCGCTGTTTGTTCTGGCATCGTTGGATGTGTTGTCATGCAAAGACTCGGTACTAACCCTGATACATGCAATAT
>DAOPUP010000399.1:0-2614 GCA_035350655.1 Acidovorax sp.
AATGGTCTTGACCGTTTTCCAGGTCTTCATGTCGATCACGTCGATGGCGCCGTCTTTCAGGTGGGGGATGGCCAGCACCGTGGTGCCGTTCCACGCGAAGCGGATGCCCGCGCCCAGGTGCGGCAGGCCGGCGATCGGCAGCGTGGCGATCTTGCGCCGCACATCGAGGTTGATCACCTGCACCGTGGACGCGCCGTCGGCCGCACCGCTTGGGGGGCGGGTGGAGCCCAGCACATGGCGGGACCCGGGGTCGAAAAAGAAGTCGTCCAGCGGCGCCTCGAGCGGCGTGCGGCGCACGCCCTGGAAGCCGGGCCGGGCGATGGCTTCGCCCATGCGGTAGTCGTGCACCAGCCCGTCATAGATGGGCGCAGCCTGGGGGTCGTAGGAGATCTCCCAGAGTTCGGGAATATCTTTGAGCGCCACGACAAAGCTCTTGCGCGGGGCCGCGTCAACCACCGCAGAAACGCGCGAGGCCTGCTTGCCGTCGAGCGTGGCGGCGTCGTAGCGCTGGACCAGGTTCAGCGCGGCGTCGAACAGCCGCACGGTGCGCGGCGAGGCGTTGGCCGCCATGACCCAGCGGCCATCGCTGCTCACGGCCAGGTTGAGCAGGGCCAGCCCGGCGCGCACCTCGGCCACCACGGTGCGGTTCCACAGGTCGTATTGGGTGATCCAGCCATCGCGCGAGCCCAGGAACATGTAGCGCCCGTCGGGCGTGAACTGGGGGCTGCCCTGCAGCGCATGGCGGCTAGCAAAGCGGTGAATGACCTCGAAGCGGTCGGCATCGACGAGCGCCACATGGGGGTCGCCGCCCTCCACTACCACGAACAGGTTCATGGGGTCGGCCTGCCACGCCGGGCGGGACGGCAGGTCTTTGGCGCCCGCGGTTTCGACCCGCGAGGCGCGCACATCGGCGTCGCTCCAGGCCGGCGCGGGGCTGGCGTGCGGGTCTACCCATTCGGTCAGCGCGGCCATGTCGGAGCGGGCGGTCTGTGCCTGCGCAAGGCCTTGGCTCAGGCACAAACCCGTGCACAGGCCCACGCACCAGGCCAGGCGCGCCACGCCCAGCGCGCCCTTGCCGGCTGGTCTGAACCATCGGTCGAACCGGAGCCAGGGCCCGGCGGCCCGGCTGCGCAATTGCTGGGGGGATGTCATGGGGTTCTTCGCAGTGCCATCGCGCAACTCCTGCCCCACAGCATGGCGGCACCCATCAGGTCAGCGCGCCTCGGGCATCCACGCGGATGGTGCGTTCCACCACCCCCTGTGCCAGCCCGCCGCGCACACCGATCAGAACATCGTGCAGATTCACCGTGGGGTCGCAGTGCCCCGGCACCAGCCACAGCATGTCGCCCAGCGCGGGCAGGCGCGCCTGGGGGCCGTCGGCATACAGCAGGCCATGTTCGTCGCCACCGTTGGCATAGCGCAGCGCGTGCCCGGGCGCCTGCAGGGCCACGGTGGGCAGGCCCGAGTCGATGGCATGGCTTTTGTGGCCTGCGTCGCACACGGCATGGCGGTCGTTCACCGAGATGACCTGTGTTTTCACAAACAAGGCCTGCTCGAACGCGGGTTGACCGGGCTCGCGTTCGTTGCGGGCGTAGTCGGCATCCATGAACAGGAACGAGCCCGCCTGCAGCTCGCCATACACGCCGCTGGCGGCCTCGTGCACCAGCGTGCCGGTGCCCGAACCGGTGACCAACGGCACGGCCAGACCCGCTTGCGTGAGCAGCTGGCGGGTGTGTTCCGCCGCGCGCACCGCTGTGGCAATGGCTTCGCACCGCTCGGCCGCGCTAACGATGTGCTGGGCGCGGCCCTGGTAGGCCTGCAGGCCGGCAAAGCGCAGCCGCGCATGGCGCGCCACGGCCAGCGCCAGCGCCAGCGCCACCGCAGGGGCCCCCGGTGGCACGCCGCAGCGGCCCTGGCCCACGTCGATTTCCACGAACACGTCGATGCCCGCCGCGCTGCCGGCCACGGCCATGGCCTGTGCCAGGCGCGCTATGCCTTCGGGGTGGTCCACCGCAATGGCCAGCCGACCGCCGCCTGCCGCCAGCTGCGCCGCCAGGCGCGCCACCCGCAGCAGCTTGGGGGCGGCCACCACCTCGTTGCTGATGAAAATGTCATTCACCCCGCCAGCGGCCAGCGCTTCGGCCTCGGCCACTTTCTGCACGCAGGCGCCGGTGGCGCCGGCGCGCTGCAGCTGCAGGGCGATGTCGGCGCTCTTGTGCATCTTGGCGTGGGGGCGCCAGCGCACACCGTGCTGGCGGGCGAATTCGGCCATGCGCCCGATGTTGCGCTCCATGGCGTCCAGGTCGACCACCAGCGCGGGCGTGTCGATCTGGTCCACGCCCTGGCCGATGGTGGCCGCGAGCGCCTCAGGCAGATCAGGTGGTGGTTTCATCGCGGGCGGCGCTGTCCAGGTGCTGGGTGTCGGCCCAGCCCACCAGGCTGAGGCCCTGCGGCGTCCACAGCAGCCGGTTGATGGCGGCGTTGGCAAGCTGCCAGGTGCGCGGCGCCTGGATCTCCTGGCCGGTGGCCAGGCGGTACAGCACATCAAGCACACCGCCATGCGCCACCAGCACCACCAGCTCGCCGGGGTGGCGCGCGGCCAGGCGGTGCACGG
>DAOPUP010000400.1:0-2607 GCA_035350655.1 Acidovorax sp.
CGATGATCGGGCGCGCACCGAGATCAAGGCGCCCGCGGGCGGCCAGGTGGTGGGCCTGGCGGTGCAGACCGTGGGGGGCGTGGTGCAGCCGGGGCAAAAGCTCATGGATATCGTGCCCAAAGACGCGCCGCTGCTGCTCGAAGCCCATGTGGCGCCGCACCTGATCGACCGCGTGCACACCGATTTGCCCGTGGATGTGCGGTTCTCTTCGTTTGCGCACTCTCCCCAGCTGGTGGTGGGAGGCAAGGTGGTGTCGATTTCGGCAGATTTGCTGACCGAGCCTCAAACCAACACCAGCTATTACCTGGCGCGCGTGCAGGTCACGCCTGAGGGGCTCAAGCACCTGGGCAAGCGCCAGTTGCAGCCTGGCATGCCGGTGGAGGTGATCTTCAAGACCGGCGAGCGCTCGATGCTGACCTATTTGCTGCACCCGCTGACCAAGCGGCTGGCCGCGTCGATGACGGAGGAGTGAGGCCATGAAACACCCCACTGCATTCGCGCCGCGCACCCGCCTGGCCAGCGCCTGCCTGGCCTGGCTGGGCATGGCGGTGGCTCTGCCGGTATGGTCGCTCGATCTGCGCCAGGCCTATGAGGCCGCCTACGAGAACGATGCCACCATTCGCGCCGCGCGCGCGGGCACCGAGGCCAGCCGCGAACGTCTGCCCCAGGCGCGTGCCCAACAGCTGCCCAACGTCAGTTTCAACGCGGGCCGTAACCACAACGACCTGACCAGCACAACGCGCAATGCGCTCGGTCATCCCGTGACGAACGACTACCAGTACTACAGCGGCAACCAGGCGCTGTCGGTGCGTCAGCCTTTGTACCGGCCCTACCTGAGTGCCCTGGTGCGGCAGGCGCAGGCACAGGTCGAGGATGCCAATGCGGCACTGGAACGCGATGAGCAGTCCCTGGTGACGCGTGTGGGTGAGGCCTATTTCAATGCGCTGCTGGCGCAAGACCAGTTGCTGCTGGTGGCGGCGCAGAAGAACACCTACATCACGCAGCTGGATGCGGCGCGCAAGGGCCTGGCGGCGGGCTCGGGTACGCGCACCGACATTGACGAGGCGCAGGCGCGGCTGGACATGACGCTGGCCCAGGAGCTGGAAGCGCAGCAGAACGTGGAGTTCACCCGCCGGCGCCTGGAGGTGCTGACGGGTCGGCCGGTGGATGCGCTGGCGCGCCTGGATGTGCAGCGCTTCAGCCCCGCCGAGCCATCCCCCAGCCAGCTCGACGCCTGGATCGAGCGCGCCGAGCAGGCCAGTCCGGAGTTGCAATCGTTTCGCGCACAGCTGGAGGCAGCGCGCCAGGAGGTGGAGAAGGCACAAGCGGGCCATAAGCCGACCCTGGACGCCGTGGCGCAATGGTCGCGCAACAACAGCGACAGCGTGACCAACATCTACTCGCGCTATGACAACAAGAGCATCGGCTTGCAGTTGTCGGTGCCGCTGTATGCGGGCGGCTATGTCAGCTCCACCGTGCGCCAGGCGGTGGCGGCGCAGGAGCGCGCGCGCGAGGCGCTGGAAGCCACGCGCCGAGACCTCGGCGTGCGTGTGCAAAGCGAGTTTCGTGGCATGACCGAGGGTGTGCTGCGGGTGCAGGCCTTGGAGCAGGCCGTGCGTTCGGCGGAGCAGGCGGTGCTGTCGAACCAGAAGTCTTTCGAAGCGGGCTCGCGCACCATGGTCGATGTGCTCAATGCGCAGCAGCAAAAGACCACGGCGCAGCGCGATCTGGCACAGGCGCGCTATCTTTACCTGGTGTCGCGCCTGCGTCTGCAGGCGTTGGCGGGTGAGGATCGGCAGGCCAGCATCGCGCAGGTCAACAGCGCGTTGGTTCCTTGAGCGCCATCGTGCAGCCTTTGGTGAATGCGGGTGCCGCAGTCTGCAGCGCACGGCCTCTGGTGGTGTCCGTGGTCAGCCATGGACACCAGGCCCAGGTGCAGGCCCTGCTGAACGATCTGGCCCGCTTCAGCGCGGCCACCGTCTCCCGGGTGGTGCTGACGCTCAACCGGCCCGAGGCAGAACCGCAAGCACCGGCAGCCGGCTGGCCATTTGTGCTGCAGATCCTGCGCAACGCACACCCCTTGGGTTTTGGCGCCAACCACAATCGCGCGCTGTCGGGCGCGTCCGAACCTTTCGTGTGCGTTCTCAACCCCGATGTGCGCTGGGAGGGGGCAGACCCCTTGGGAGCCATGGTCCAGGCGGCCGCGCAGGCCGGCGTGGGCTGTGCCTACCCTGCCCAGCTCGACGACGCCGGCAATCGGCAGGACAGTGAGCGCTCTCTGCCCACGCCCATGGCGCTGTGGCGCCGGCGGGTGCTGCACCAGCGGGACGCGCGCGTGGACTGGGTCAATGCCGCTTGCCTGGTGCTGCCTGCGCACGCCTGGGTGGCGGTGGGTGGATTTGACGTTTCTTACTTCATGTACTGCGAAGATGTGGATCTGTGCCTGCGCCTGCGTCTGGCAGGCCTGGCGCTGGTGCGCGCGCCGGTGCAGGTGGTGCATGCCGGCCAGCGGGCCAGCCACCGCAACTGGGCGCATCTGCAATGGCATGTGCGCAGCCTGCTGCGCCTGTGGCGCTCGCCGGTGTACCGGCAGGCGCGCCAATTGTT
>DAOPUP010000401.1:0-2597 GCA_035350655.1 Acidovorax sp.
TCCAGCGTCCACAGGCGGACTGCGTCGTCTTCGTGCAGCGTCTTGCCGGCGGTCTTGAAGTCGGGCAGCGACTCGCCCAGCAGTTTTTCAGGGAAATGCTGTTTTTCGTAGACGGGCAAAGCGCGGCGCGCTATGAATTTGTTAGCAGAAGCGCTCCACGAACCTTGCGCGGTGTGCACGCCACCGGCCTCGGCCACGGGGCCCTTGAACACCCACTCGGGCAGCGGCGCCTTGCTCAATGCCTTGCCGGCGTCGATGTCTTCCTGGATCATCTTGGCCACTTCGAGCCAGCCAGCCTCTTGCCATAGCTCGAACGGACCCTGCTGCATGCCAAAGCCCCAGCGCAGGCACAAGTCCACGTCGCGCGCGTTGTCGGCAATGGTGCCCAGGTGCACGGCGGCGTAGTGGAAGCTGTTGCGCAAAATGGCCCACAAGAACTGGCCCTGCGCGCCTTCGGCATTGCGCAGGAGCTTCAGGCGCTCGGCAGCGGGCTTCTTGAGCATGCGGCCATACACCTCGTCGGCCTTCTGGCCGCCCGGCACGTACTCTTCGGCTTCCAGGTCAAAGCGCAGCACATCGCGGCCCACCTTTTTGTAGAAACCGGCCTTGGTCTTCTGGCCCAGGTGGCCCAGCTCCAGCAGCTTTTTCAGCACGGCGGGCGTTTCAAAGCTGCCGTAGAACGGATCGCTTTGTTCGTTGAGGTTGTCCTGCAGCGTCTTGATGACGTGGGCCATGGTGTCCAGACCCACCACGTCGGCGGTGCGGAAGGTGCCGCTGCTGGCGCGACCGAGCTTCTTGCCCGTGAGGTCGTCCACCACATCGAAGGTCAGGCCGAAGTTCTCGACTTCCTTCATGGTGGCCAGCATGCCGGCAATGCCGACGCGGTTGGCGATGAAGTTGGGCGTGTCGTGCGCGCGCACCACGCCCTTGCCCAGGCCGCTGGTCACAAAGGCTTCGAGCTGGTCGAGCACTTCGGGGGCGGTGGTGGGGGTGTTGATCAGCTCCACCAGCGTCATGTAACGGGGTGGGTTGAAGAAGTGGATGCCACAAAAGCGCGGCTTGATGCTCTCGGGCAGCGCCTCGCTCAGTTTCGTGATGGACAGGCCCGAGGTGTTGGACGCCACGATGGCGTGCGGTGCAACAAACGGAGCGATCTTGGTGTACAGATCGAGCTTCCAGTCCATGCGCTCGGCGATGGCCTCGATGATGAGGTCACAGTCGCGCAACTGCTCCAGGTGCTCTTCGTAGTTGGCCTGGCCGATTAATGCGGCGTCGTCGGCCACGCCCAGCGGCGCGGGCTTGAGCTTCTTGAGGTTGTCGATGGCGCGGGTGACGATGCCGTTCTTGGCACCTTCCTTGGCCGGCAGGTCAAACAGCACCACGGGCACCTTGACGTTGACCAGGTGCGCAGCAATCTGCGCGCCCATCACGCCTGCGCCGAGGACGGCGACTTTCTTCACTTGAAAACGAGCCGTAGCGCGAGTTTCGATAAATCGGGACATGTCTTTTGTTCCTTGTTGTGGCGTTGCCGCGCCGTGCGCGGGCAACGCAGTGGCCGTTACTGGACCCGGACCCAGGTCTGCGTGCGGCCGAATGGCCCGATGGAGCCGCGCACTTCGAGCTTTTTGCCACCCTCGACAGGTGTCATGCGCAGCGTGTAGTTGCGGCCGTTCTCGGGGTCGAGAATCTTGCCGCCCTCCCACACATCCTTGCCTTCGGCCTTTTTGGCGCCGCGAATGATCTCCAGGCCCAAGAGCGGCTTGTCCTTGCGGTCGTCGCTGCATTCCTTGCACAGGTCGTCGGGCTTGGCGTCCTTGGCCAGGCGCTTTTCGAGCACACCGGTCAGCGCACCTGCGTTATCGCGGATGCGGATTTCGGCCTTGGCCTCGCCGGTCTTGTCGTCGATGTTGCGCCACAGACCCTCGGGTGTCATCTGGGCCCATGCAGGCACCGAAAACGCTACAATAATAATAGCTGCTACCGCTTTATACATAAGGGCTCCAGTACTAAAAGGCTTGAAATTCGCGCTGGCGGACACTCATCCGGCTTTGCATTCAACCGGATAACCAGCCGGGGCGCCGAAGGCCATGCGTTAGCACGGCGCGGCGCCCCAGCGGAGTTACCCGTTTGACGGCAACACCGTATCAGGCCAGGGCCAGGTCGGTGTCCATGAGCACCTTGCTGCCGGCACGCGCCGTGCGCATGAGCGTGGCGGTCTCGGGGAACAGCTTGGCAAAGTAGAAACGTGCCGTCTGCAGCTTGGCGCCGTAGAACGGGTCGGTATTGCCGGCGGCGATTTCGCGCAGTGCCACCTGGGCCATGCGGGCAAACAGGTAGCCGAACACCAGGTGGCCGGCCACGCGCAGGTAGTCCACAGCAGCAGCGCCCACTTCATCGGGGTTTTGCATGCCCTTGAAGCCGATTTCGGTGGTGAACTTGGTCATCTGGTCGCCCAGCATCGCGATCGGGTTGATGAACTCGGCCATCTTCTCGTTCACGCCCTCTTCTTCCACCAGCTTGCCAATCAGCTTGCCCAGCTTTTTCAGCGTGGCGCCGTTGTTGCCCAGGATCTTGCGGCCCAGCAGGTCCAGCGACTG
>DAOPUP010000402.1:0-2597 GCA_035350655.1 Acidovorax sp.
GCATCGTTGGGGTCGGTGAGCAGGTCGCGCACAAAGCTCTGGTCGATCTTGAGCTGGTTGAGCGGCATGCGCTTGAGATAGCTCAGGCTCGAATACCCGGTGCCGAAGTCGTCCAGCGAGAACCCCACCCCGTGGATGCCCAGGGCCGTCATGGTGGCAATGGTGGCTTCCATGTCTTCCACCAGCACGCTTTCGGTCAGTTCCAGCTTGAGTTTGCCGGCCGGGGCGCCGGTGATGGCCAGCACCCGTGCCACATCGTCCACAAAACTTTCATTGCGGAACTGGCGCGAGCTCACGTTGACGGCCATGGTCAGGTGCGCGAGTGCCGGCTTGTTCTGCCAGCTGGCGAGCATTTTGCAGGCGGTGTGCAGCACCCAGCGGCCCAGCGGAAGAATCAGCCCGGTTTCTTCGGCCAGCGGGATGAACTGTGTGGGCGATATCAATCCCTGCTGCGGGTGGGACCAGCGCACCAGCGCCTCCACTCCCACGCATTCGCCCGCCTGGTCAACCTGAGGCTGGAAGTGCAGCAGAAATTCATCACGCGACAGGGCAGAGCGCAGGTTTTCTTCGAGTGCTGCGCGGGCCGTCACCACAGCCTGCATTTCGGGGTTGAAGAAGCGCAGGGTGTTGCGCCCGGCCGTTTTGGCCTGGTACATGGCCAGGTCGGCCTGCTTGAGCAGTTCGCCCACGCTGGTCTGGTTGCCATCGAACGGGGCGATGCCGATGCTGGGCGTGCTGCGGTACTGGTAGCCCTTGAGCCCATACGGTACGGCCAGCATGGCCAGGATTTTTTCGCTCACGGCGAGTGCGTCCCGCGCCAGTTCCTCGGGTTGCGGGTTCAGCTCTTCCAGCATCACCACAAATTCGTCGCCGCCCAGGCGCGCCACCGTGTCCATTTTGCGCACACAGTGGTTCAGGCGTTCGGCCACTTGCTGCAGCAGCAGATCGCCCTGGTCGTGCCCCAGGGTGTCGTTGAGGGTCTTGAAATTGTCCAGGTCGATGAACTGCAGGGCCCCGCCGCGCTGATTGCGCTGGGCGCTGGCCAGTGCCTGGCCCATGCGGTCCATGAGCAGCATGCGGTTGGGCAGGCCGGTCAGCGCATCGTAAAACGCCAGGCGCTGGATCTCGCGCTCGGTGGCCTTGCGCTGGCGGATGTCGGTGTGGATGGCCAGCACGGTCGGGCCCTGGCCGGCATCGTCTTTCACCAGCGTCCAGCGCCCTTCCACATCGATGGCGCTGCCGTCGGGGTGCCGCTGCGCGATTTCGCCGGTCCACTCGCCCTGCTCCAGGGTGGCATGGGTCGCGCGACGAAATGGCGCGGGGTCGTCGTACAGCAAGGTCTCCATGGACTGGCCCAGCACCTGCAGTTGCGACCAGCCGTACAGGCGCTCGGCGCTCTTGTTCCAGTAGAGGATGCGGTGGTCCAGATCGCGCACGATGATGGCATCCTGGGCCTTGTCGAGCAGCGAGGCCTGGTGGCGGATGCGCAGGTCGGACATCTGCCGGTTGATTTCGGCCGAGGCGCGCGAGGCAAAGATCTGCAGGGTCGAGATGATGAAGTCGGGGTTCGTCAGCGGTTGACGGAACAACACGAAGACCATGCCGACCATCTCGCCATCGGCATTGCACAGCTGAAGCCCGGCATAGCCTTGCGCCGCCAGCTGGCGCGACATCGGCGCTTTGGGATACTGCTGCGCCAGGTTACTTGTCACCACCAGCTGGGGCTGGCTGAGCAGCATTTCGCTGGGTGTGCCAGCCAGCGCGTACCTGCTGTTGGACAAGGTTTTTCCGTCCAGCACGGCCGCCAGCGTCACCACGCCCGGTGTCTTCCCTGGCTGCAGCGGCAGCAGGCGGCTCACGCAGCCGGCCTGTGCGCCCAGGGCCTCGGCCATGTTGCTGGCCAGTTGCACAAAAAATTCGGTGCCTGTGCTCGCGGATACGGCAGCGGCCATCTTGAGTACCGACGCCTGCAGACGTTGCTGCTCGTTGCGGGCCCGCAGGCTCACGATGCCAAAGGCCAGGTCGTCGGCGAGCTGCTGTAGCAGCGTGGTTTCTTCGGCACTGATGTGCAAAATTTCGGGTGCATACAGATAAAGCAGACCAAAGGCCTGCGTGCCGTTGCGCAGGGGCAGGCAGATCACCCCATGAAAGCCATGCTCGAGCATGCGCTCGGACCAGTCGGCCGCGCCGCGCTCGGAACGGATGTCCTGCACGATCACGGGTGTGCCGCTGCGCACCGCTACCCCGGCCGGGCCCTGTCCGCAGGGGCTGTCTTCGGACCAGCTCAGGCGCAGCTCTTCAAGGTACTGGTCGTTGTAGCCCGCTTGGGCCACGACCTGTATGGACCGGGTTTCGTCTTGTAGCGCAAAGCCCACCCAGCCCATGCGGTAGCCGCCAATGTCCACGGCAATCTGGCAGATTTCCTGCAGCAGCGTGGTCTCTGCGGCGGCGCGCACCAGGGCTTCGTTGCAGGCGCTGAGCAGACGCTGCGCCCGGCCCAGGTGGCGCAGCTCGTTTTCGTTGCGCAGGCGTTCGGTGACATCCATGGCCAGCACCTGGCGCGCCGCCACGCCGTTGAAGCTGATGTCGCCGGCGGA
>DAOPUP010000403.1:0-2597 GCA_035350655.1 Acidovorax sp.
GCGCCCACACAATGCCCAGCGCGATGGCCCACCACAGGCTGGCCACCAGCGCCACGACCTGCGGCGTGAAATAAAGCCCCAGTGAGGCGCCAATCGACCACTGCCCGGCGTTGCGCAACGGGTCCCAGCTTTCTGTGGGGGCCCCACCGATCGACAACAGCGAGGTGAGCAGCAGCGGGCCGATCATCCAGGGCAACGGGGTGTGCAGCGCCACACAGGCCGCTGCGGCGGCCCAGGCCAGGGCCAGCGTCATGGCCACACGGGCGATCAAAAGCAGGTGCATACGCATAGAAGCCTGCCAGTATCCTTGCGCCGCGCCCCCCTGCCCTGCCGATTGCCCCGCCCTTGGGGCATGGCAGGCGTCGCCTTTTGCGAAGCCATTAACCATTCAATCAGGCCACAGCCCATATTATTCAATGGTTTACAGCTATTATTTTTGAAGCCTCAAGGCCCGGGCGCTGGCACCTTGCGCCGGGCCGCCATCTCGCGACCCATGGCCTCCAGCACCGGCGCTGCCAGCAGGGCTTGCGCTGCGGGATAGGCCAAGGCCTCTTCGTCGGCAATATGGCGGTCGTAGCGGCCGCTAAAGCGCTCGAACGCAGCGCCATCGGCCTCGCTGAAACCGGCCTGCCGGCCATCCACCAGGGCCTGCAGCGGCAGGCGTGCGGCAGCCCAATCAGCGGTCATGCAGGCATGGTCGCGCTGCAGGCGCGCCACCAGCACCGCCACATCGGGGCGGCCTTGCGCCAGCAGCAGCGGAAACACATGCAGCTCCTCGTCTTCATGGTGCAGTGGCGCCGCGATGTCGAAGTAACGCAGCACATCGCGGGCGGCCTGTTGCGCCGAAACATCCGCGCCGTGTTCCTGCACATGGGCGCGCAGCCGCTGCAACAGGGCCAGCGTGCGCTGCACGCGCTCGTGGCAGGCCTCGAGCATGGCAAAGGGCTGCTCGAACCCCACGGCAGGGGCGTTGAAGCCGGGCAAAGTCGAAGGGCTGTTCATGGTGTGGTTACTCGGATCGGACCGGCAGCCCCTGCCCATCCACAGGAATGCAGGCGCTCTGTGCGCCGTCCTGACCGGCCACCAGGGTGCTGGCATAGGCGCTGACAGGCGGCCTGGCGCGCGCCGCCCTGCCCGACAGCACGGTGCCGATGCTGATGAAGCACAGCGCCTGCTCGGCCGCCGCCAGCCCGAACAAGGCGCGCAGGCCGTCCGACTTGAGGGCCTTGCCGCTGGTCAGCGCCGAGCCATAGCCCTGTGCCGTCGCCAGCAGCAACATGTTCTGCACGGCGCAGCCAGCAGAGACCAGCCGCTCGGCCAGATCGATGTCGGGGTCGCCACGCTCGCCATCCACCACCGCCAGCATCAGCACCGGGGCACGGTAGGCTTTTTCGCGCGCCTGCCCGCATTGCTCGGGCGTGGCGCGGGGGTCCCGCTCCAGCAGCGCCTGGGCAAACACCTCGGCCAGCAGGGCGCGCGCCGCCTCGGGCACCAGCACAAAGCGCCAGGGCAGCAGCTGGCCATGGTCCGGCGCATGGGCGGCCGCGTTCAGGATGGCGGCGAGCTCGGCGCCCCTCGGGCCAGGCGCACCCAGACGCTTGGGCAGGATGGTCTGGCGCGACTGGATCAGCGCCATGGCCATTTCGGCCACTGCACCACCGGACATCAAGTCACCCGGCATGGCGATACCTCAGCGGATACCCTGCGCATTCAGCGCCTGGGCCAGCGCCCGGTCGGTGCCAAGAATGTGCGTCGTCAGCCACTCGCGCACTAACACCAGCAGCTCTTCGGCGTCCGGCAGGTCGCCGCTGTTGAAGCGTTCGGTCATGGCCTTGATCTGAAGGATGAACTCCCGGTGTTCGCGCACATGGGCATCCACGCCGGCGTAGCCCGCGCTGCGCATCAGCCGCTCCTCAAAGCCGAAATGCTGGGCCGTGTACTGCAGCAAGTCTGCCAGCACGGCTTTTTCATTCCACTCCGTGACGTCGCCCATGACCACATCGCCCAGGCGGTTGAGGATGTCCACGAGCACACGGTGTTGATCATCGATGTCTCGAACGCCAACAGACAGCAGATTCGACCAGGGCATGACGGGCACGGCAAACCTCTTTCAAAAATGGGAAACAGTGGGAGCGCCGCCTTGGGGCGCCAGGGAGTCGACGATCTGTGCCAGGTTGTCCACCAGGCGGCTGTCTCTGAAAAACACCGAGCGTGAACACTCCAGCGCCAGGTTGCGTGCAAAGTCCTCGACGCGGGAGGTGAGCTCTGCCAGCAGCATTTCCAGCTCCACGGCTTCTTCATCGCTGCCGGGCTCCAGATTCTGACCTTGGGCGAGCGCATCTTCCACACCCGACAGGCGCAAAGCCCGCACCAGGGGGTTGAGGCGCTGCAACCAGCGTTGGGCCGCCTGGCGCACCTCGGGTAGCTCGCCAGCCGGCAGCGACAAAAGCACCACCGCACGGGATAAGCCGCCGTGGAACTCCCGCAGGCGCAAACCGATGGGCAAGGTTGCGCCCCCATTCGAAGCCGCTTCTTCGCCCCCCTGCAGGTGCGGCACGGGGCCAGCAGTGCCGGCGGCTCGCGCTGCCGCCGCACGC
>DAOPUP010000404.1:0-2592 GCA_035350655.1 Acidovorax sp.
CCCGACCGGGTGTATGTGGTGCACGGCGAGATGAGCGCGGCCGACATGCTGCGCCAGCGCATCGAGCATGAACTGCGCTGGCGCGCATCGGTGCCCGAACATGGCAGCACCCTGAGCGCCTGACCACGCCTGCCCTCACTCGAGCCCCCCTTGCGCGGCACCGCAGCAGCGTGGCACGACGAAAAACATCGCGTTTCACGATGGCAGAAATATGAAACATAGGGGAAAATACAAAGCCTTCTCCAATCGAGAAGATCAATCCCCCATGAAAAGCTCCGAGCGCAATTTTGCGCGCCGCATTGACCTCACCTCGCTGCAATTGTTTGTGGCGGTGTGCGAGCTCGGCAGCATCGGCCGTGCGGCCGAGCGCGAGTTCATCGCCGCCTCGGCCGTGAGCAAGCGCCTGTCCGATCTGGAAACCGCCGTGGACACGGCCCTGCTCTACCGCCACAGCCGGGGCGTCACGCTCACGCCAGCGGGCGAAAGCCTGCTGCACCACGCGCGCACGGTGCTGTTTGGCCTGGAGCGCATGCAGGGTGAACTCAGCGAATACGCCGAGGGCGTGCGCGGCCATGTGCGCATGCATGCCAACATTTCGGCCATCGTGCAGTTTCTGCCCGAAGACCTGGGCGCTTTTGCACGCGCGCACAGCCAGGTCAAGATCGACCTGCAGGAACACCTGAGCAGCGATGTGCTGCACGCCGTGCACGAAGGCGCGGCCGACCTGGGCATCTGCAACACCGGCGGGCCCGCCGCCGCCGACCTGCAAAGCCACCCCTACCGCACCGACCGCCTGGTACTGGTTGTGCCTGCAGCCCACGTGCTGTCATCACACGCTGCTATTCATTTTGAAGAAGTGCTGGACTGGGACATTGTCGGCCTGCACGCCAACAGCAGCATCAGCCTGGCCATGCGCGCGGCCGCCGCCGCCGCCGGCCGCCCGCTGCGCCAGCGCATCCAGGTCACAGGGCTCGATGCCATGTGCCGCATGATCGACAACGGCCTGGGCGTGGGCCTGCTGCCCGACCGCGCCTTTGCCCTCATGCAGGGCGTCGGCCGGCTGCAAGCCGTGCCCCTGACCGACCCCTGGGCCCAGCGCGAGTTGCGCGTGGTGGCCCGCGATTTCGACGCCCTGCCCGTGACGGCTCGGCTGCTGGTGGAACACCTGATCCACCCCGCCCCCGGCACTTTCTCGCCCACCTAAAATCCAACCCATCCACCCCCAAGAAAAGAGACCGCCATGGGACGCACCCTGTACGACAAGATCTGGGACGAGCACGTCGTCCACACCGAAGAGGACGGCACCTCCATCCTCTACATTGACCGCCATCTGGTGCACGAAGTCACCAGCCCCCAGGCCTTTGAGGGCCTGCGCGAGGCGGGCCGCAAGGTCTGGCGCATGAGCTCCATCGTGGCCACGGCCGACCACAACACGCCCACCACCGGCTGGGAAAACGGCTACGACGGCATCACCGACCCGATCAGCAAGGAGCAGATCACCACGCTGAACGACAACATGGCGCAGATCACGCCGGCCGCGTTCTTCCCATTCATGCACAAGCGCCAGGGCATCGTGCATGTGATTGGCCCTGAAAACGGCGCCACCCTGCCAGGCATGACCGTGGTCTGCGGCGACAGCCACACCAGCACCCACGGCGCGTTTGGCGCGCTGGCCCACGGCATCGGCACCTCCGAGGTCGAACATGTGATGGCCACGCAAACCCTGCTGGCCAAGAAGGCCAGGAACATGCTGGTGCAGGTCGATGGCACCTTGGCCAAAGGCGTGACGCCCAAGGACGTGGTGCTGGCCATCATCGGCAAGATCGGCACGGCCGGCGGCACGGGCTACACCATTGAATTTGCGGGCTCGGTGTTCCGCGCCATGAGCATGGAAGGCCGCATGACCGTGTGCAACATGGCCATCGAAGGCGGCGCGCGCGCTGGCCTCGTGGCCGTGGACGACAAGACCATTGAATATGTCAAGGGCCGCCCCCTGTCGCCCACGGGTGTCGAGTGGGACCAGGCCGTGGCGTACTGGAAGACGCTGCACTCCGACGCCGACGCGGTATTTGACACGGTGGTCAAGCTCGACGCTGCCGACATCCAGCCGCAAGTCACCTGGGGCACCTCGCCCGAGATGGTGCTGGGCATCGACGCCCGCGTGCCCGACCCCGACAAGGAAAAAGACGCCAACAAGCGCGGCGCCATCGAGCGGGCCCTGACCTACATGGGCCTGCAACCCGGCAAGGCCATCAACGACATCACCGTCGACAAGGTGTTCATCGGCTCGTGCACCAACAGCCGCATCGAAGACATGCGCGAAGCCGCCGCCGTGGTCAAGAACCTGGGCCGCAAGGTGGCCAGCAACGTGAAGCTGGCCATGGTGGTGCCCGGCTCGGGCCTGGTCAAGGAACAGGCCGAGCGCGAAGGCCTGGACAAGATCTTTGTCGCCGCCGGCTTCGAGTGGCGCGAACCCGGCTGCAGCATGTGCCTGGCCATGAACGCCGACCGGCTGGAGCCCGGCGAGCGCTGCGCATCCACCAGCAACCGCAACTTCGAAGGCCGCCAGGGCGCTGGCGGCCGCACCCACCT
>DAOPUP010000405.1:0-2591 GCA_035350655.1 Acidovorax sp.
AGGGGTGGCCCTGGTCTTCGTACTGGCGGCGGATGGGGGCCTTGAAGGCTTCTTCCTCTTCCATGCTCCACTGCCCGCCCTTGCCCTCGATGCCGTCGCGCTTGACGGTGGCGAGCACGCCCGCCGCCTGCTCGCCACCCATGACGCTGATGCGCGCGTTGGGCCACATCCAAAGGAAGCGCGGCGAGTAGGCACGGCCACACATGCCGTAGTTGCCCGCGCCAAAGCTGCCGCCGATGATGATGGTGAACTTGGGCACGCTGGCCGTGGCCACGGCCGTGACCATCTTGGCGCCGTTGCGCGCAATGCCTTCGTTTTCGTACTTGCGGCCCACCATGAAACCGGTGATGTTCTGCAAAAACACCAGCGGAATCTTGCGCTGGCAGCACAGCTCGATGAAGTGCGTGGCCTTCAGCGCCGACTCACTGAACAAAATGCCGTTGTTCGCGATGATTCCGACCATCATGCCTTCGATGCGCGCAAAGCCCGTGACCAGCGTGGTGCCGTAGCGCGCCTTGAACTCGTCGAACGCGCTGCCATCGACGATGCGGGCAATGATCTCGCGCACATCAAAGGGCTTGCGCGTGTCCACGGGGATCACGCCGTACAGCTCCTCTGCTGCAAATTGAGGAGCTACAGGCGCAGCATCGCTCGGGGTTACAGTTTTGTTTTTGTTCAGATTGCGCACCGCAGTGCGCGCGAGCTGCAGGGCATGCAGGTCGTTTTGCGCCAGGTGGTCGGCCACGCCCGACAGGCGCGTGTGCACATCGCCACCGCCCAGGTCTTCGGCCGTGACGACCTCACCCGTGGCGGCTTTGACCAGCGGCGGGCCGCCCAGAAAGATGGTGCCCTGGTTCTTGACGATGATGGACTCGTCGCTCATCGCCGGCACATAGGCGCCACCGGCCGTGCAGCTGCCCATGACCACCGCGATCTGCGCAATGCCCATCGCGCTCATGTTCGCCTGGTTGAAGAAGATGCGCCCGAAGTGGTCGCGGTCGGGAAAAACCTCGTCCTGGTTGGGCAGGTTGGCGCCGCCCGAATCCACCAGGTAGACGCAGGGCAGATGGTTCTGCTGCGCCACTTCCTGCGCGCGCAGGTGCTTCTTGACGGTGAGCGGGTAGTAGGTGCCGCCCTTCACGGTGGCGTCGTTGCACACAACCATGCAATCCACGCCGCTGACGCGGCCGATACCGGCGATCAGCCCCGCGCCGGGCGCGTCGTTGTTGTACATGTTGAGCGCGGCCAGCGGCGCCAGCTCCAGAAACGGCGTGCCGGGGTCGAGCAGCATCTGCACACGCTCGCGCGGCAGCAGCTTGCCGCGGGCCACATGCTTGGCGCGCGCCGCCTCGCCGCCACCCTGGGCGACCTTGTCGAGCTGGGCGCGCAGATCCTGCACCAGCGTGCGCATGGCCGCTGCATTGGCCAAAAAGTCCGCCGAGCGGGCGTTGAGTTGGGTGTCGAGAATGGTCATACGGTCTTGCTCTTTCAAGCGGTTTTCTGTTCTTCCAGACCCAGCTGGTCCTTCATCTCGTCGCGGATCTTGAACTTCTGGATCTTGCCTGTCACCGTCATCGGGAAGCTGGTGACGAAACGGATGTAGCGCGGCACCTTGTAGTGCGCGATCTGGCCCTTGCAGAAGGCGCGGATATCGTCTTCGGTGGGTTTGGTGCCGGGCTTGGCGATGATCCAGGCGCAGAGTTCTTCGCCATATTTCTGGTCGGGCACGCCCACCACCTGCACGTCCTGCACCTGCGGGTGGCGGTACAAAAATTCTTCGATCTCGCGCGGGTAGATGTTCTCGCCACCGCGAATCACCATGTCCTTGATGCGGCCGACGATGTTCACGTAGCCCTCGGCATCCATGGTGGCCAGGTCGCCGGTGTGCATCCAGCCGTCGGCGTCGATGGCCTCCTGCGTCTTGGCGGCGTCTTCCCAGTAGCCGTGCATCACCGAGTAGCCTTTGGTGCAGAACTCGCCGCGCTGGCCGATGGACACCACGGCGCCAGTGTCGGGATCCACGATCTTGATCTCCAGGTGCGGCTGCACCTGGCCCACGGTGGAGACGCGCTTGTCCAGCGGCGTGGAGGTAGCGCTCTGGCAGCTCACGGGGCTGGTCTCGGTCATGCCGTAGGCAATGGTGATTTCGCGCAGATTCATTGCGCCCACCACGCGCTTCATCACCTCGGTGGGGCATGGCGAGCCGGCCATGATGCCGGTGCGCAGCGTGGACAGGTCGAACTCGGAAAAACGCGGGTGGTCCAGCTCGGCGATGAACATGGTGGGCACGCCGTGCAGGCCGGTGCAGCGCTCGTCCTGCACCGTCTGCAGCACCGTGAGCGGATCGAAACCGTCATTGGGGTACACGATGGCAGAGCCATGCGTGAGGCACGCGAGATTGCCCAGCACCATGCCAAAGCAGTGGTACAGCGGAACGGGAATGCACAGCCGGTCTTCGGGTGTGAGCTTCATGCACTCGCCGATGAAAAAGCCGTTGTTCAGGATGTTGCGGTGCGTGAGCGTGGCGCCCTTCGGGAAGCCCGTGGTGCCGCTGGTGAACTGGATGTTGATGGGGTCGGTGGCGCGCAAGG
>DAOPUP010000406.1:0-2585 GCA_035350655.1 Acidovorax sp.
CCAGCCCATGTGGCGCAGCATCATTTCGGCCGAGAGGATTTCGGAACCGGGGTTCACATAGTCCTTGCCCGCATATTTGGGCGCCGTGCCGTGCGTGGCCTCGAACATCGCAATGGTGTCGGACAGGTTGGCTCCTGGGGCAATGCCGATGCCGCCCACCTGTGCGGCCAGCGCATCGGATATGTAGTCGCCGTTCAGGTTCAGCGTGGCGATCACCGAATATTCGGCGGGGCGCAGCAAGATCTGCTGCAGGAAAGCGTCGGCAATGCTGTCCTTGATGACGATGTCCTTGCCCGTTCTGGGGTTCTTGAACTTCATCCAGGGCCCGCCGTCGATCAGTTCGGCACCAAATTCCTTGGCGGCCAGGCCGTACGCCCAGTCGCGAAAACCCCCTTCGGTGAATTTCATGATGTTGCCCTTGTGCACGATGGTCACACTGGGCTTGCCGTTGTCGATGGCGTACTGGATGGCCTTGCGCACCAGGCGCTCGGTGCCCTCGCGCGACACCGGCTTGATGCCGATGCCCGAGGTATTGGGAAAGCGGATCTTCTTGACGCCGAATTCATCCTGCAGAAACTCGATGAGTTTCTTGGCCTTGTCGCTCCCGGCTTCGAACTCGATGCCCGCATAGATGTCTTCCGAGTTCTCGCGGAAGATGACCATGTTGGTCTTGTGCGGTTCTTTCAGGGGCGAGGGCACGCCGTCGAAATACTGGATGGGACGCAGGCAGACATAGAGGTCGAGCTCCTGGCGCAGGGCCACATTGAGCGAACGAATGCCGCCGCCCACAGGCGTGGTCAGCGGGCCCTTGATGGAGACGATATAGTCCTTGACCGCATGCAGGGTTTCTTCTGGCAGCCAGACATCGGGGCCGTACACCCGGGTGGATTTTTCGCCCGCGAACACTTCCATCCAGTGGATCTTGCGCTTGCCGCCGTAGGCCTTGGCCACGGCCGCATCCACCACCTTGAGCATCACCGGAGTGATGTCGGCACCCGTGCCATCGCCTTCGATGAAGGGAATGATCGGCTGGTCCGGCACATTCAGGGACATGTCGGCGTTGACAGTGATTTTCTGGCCTTCGGCAGGCACTTGGATGTGCTGGTAGCGGGTCATGGCGGGCGTCTCCGGTGGGATGTTGGTAGGTACGGCAGTGGGTTTTGAAAACCCCGTGACAGCTTCGAATTTTAGCGGTGCCACCTCTGCCTGCGGCCCAGGCTGGTGGTGGCTGCACGCCTGCCCTGCTTGTGCCGGCGCAGCAGCCTGCCGGCTCCCTGCAGGTCTGAACCACGGAAGGCTGCAGGGAGGTTCTGCCCAAGAAAAAGCCGCACGGCGGGCCCAGGCCCGCCGTGCGGCAATCGGTTTGACCGGTGGAGACTGCCCGGCTCACGGGCAGCCCCATCCCTACTGCTGTCAGGCAGCAGCAGCGGCGAGCACCGCATTCAAGGTCTGGCTGGGCCGCATCACTGCGTCGAGCTTGGCCAGATCGGGCAGGTAGTAGCCGCCGATGTCAGCGGGCTTGCCCTGCACGGCATTGAGCTCGTCCACGATCTTTTTCTCATTGGCCGTCAGTTGCTGGGCCAGCGAGGCAAAGCGCTTGGCCAGCTCAGCGTCGTCGGTCTGCGCGGCCAGTTCCTGCGCCCAGTACAAGGCCAGGTAGAACTGGCTGCCACGGTTGTCCAGCTGGCCGGTCTTGGGCGAGGGGTTCTTGTTGTTGTCCAGCAGCTTGCCGGTGGCGGCGTCCAGCGTCTTGGCCAGCAGCTTGGCACGGGCATTGCCGGCTTTGAGGCCCAGGTCTTCCAGCGACACGGCCAGCGCCAGGAACTCGCCCAGCGAGTCCCAGCGCAGATGGTTTTCTTCCACCAGCTGCTGCACATGCTTGGGGGCCGAACCGCCGGCACCGGTTTCGTACATGCCACCACCGGCCATCAGCGGCACGATGGACAGCATCTTGGCGCTGGTGCCCAGTTCCATGATGGGGAACAGGTCGGTCAGGTAGTCGCGCAGGATGTTGCCGGTGGCGCTGATGGTGTCCAGGCCGCGAACCACGCGCTCGAGCGTGTAGCGCATCGCACGCACCTGGCTCATGATCTGGATATCGAGGCCGGCAATGTCGTGCTCGTGCAGGTACATCTTGACCTTGGTGATCAGCTGCGCTTCGTGGGGGCGGTAGGCATCGAGCCAGAACACCACGGGCATGCCCGAGTTGCGCGCGCGGTTGACGGCCAGCTTGACCCAGTCGCGGATCGCGGCGTCCTTGACCTGGCACATGCGCCAGATGTCGCCGGCTTCCACGTTCTGCGACAGCAGCACTTCGCCGGTCGCCAGGTCGGTGATGTTGGCGACGCCGTCTTCCGAGATTTCGAACGTCTTGTCGTGCGAGCCATATTCCTCGGCCTGCTGGGCCATCAGGCCCACGTTGGGCACCGTGCCCATGGTCTTGGGGTCGAAGGCGCCGTGCCACTTGCAGAAGTTGATCATCTCCTGGTAGATGCGGGCGAAGGTCGATTCGGGCATCACGGCCTTCACATCCTTCAGGCGGCCGTTGGCGTCCCACATCTTGCCGCCGTTGCGGATCATGGCGG
>DAOPUP010000407.1:0-2585 GCA_035350655.1 Acidovorax sp.
TCGCCCGTGTTGGCGAAAGGACCCGAAAGGCTTTCGATCAGGGCCAGTTTCACAGGCCTCGCCTGCGCCACTGCAGCCTTGGGTGCCGTGGACTGCGCCCAGCTGCCGGACACGGGTGCCAGCAGGCCGGTCACTGTGGCCATCACGGCCAAAACGGATTGACGTAATACCGCGGCGCCTGATTTCAAGCCCACCGACTGCAATTTATTCATGCCATTTTTTCCTTGAAATGCGGCGTGGCCGCACACAGCTTCTTGGCATGCGGCGACCACTCCGAGAGCCGCGCAGTTTATAGGAGCTACCCCATGATCTTCGCCCCCGTGATCCGCCGCACCGCCTACGCCAACGCACCCCGTTCTACCGATCTGGCGCTGCAACGCTTCCTGATGGGCGCCCTCGACACACCGGCCCGTGCCCGCACCGCTGGCTGCACCGTGACACGGGACGACAAGGCCACCACGCTGCAACTGGATGTGCCCGGCCTGGCACGCGAACAACTGCAGATCAGCATTGAGGGCAAGGTGGTCAGACTGCACAGCGTGGAAGGTGCGCCCCGCCAGGTGCAGCGCGCCTGGGAACTGGCCGAAGACATTGATGCCACTGCCAGCACGGCCAAGCTGGAAAACGGCGTGCTCACGCTGACGCTGACCCGGCTGGTGCCTGCCGATAAATCGGTACAGCTGGTCGTACATTGAAAGGCAAAGAGGGGCAGCCCTCGATGGCTCCACCGGCAATCAAAAAAGCCGCCTGAAGCGCATGCGCTCCAGGCGGCTTTTTTATGAGATGCCACCTACAGCGGTGCGGCATGGCCAAAACCAGCCAACCCAACCCTCGGCCCGCAGCGGGGCACGGCCGGTCGATAATGTGACGACATATTGTTCCTACGATGGATGCAGGAGGGGGTGAACCAACGCCTTGGGCTTGGCGCCGTTCTGCCGCTTGACTGCCATGGCCTCACTGGAAAACCTCTCTGCCGCACACACCCTCCTGCTGATCAGCGCCCTGCTGGAATGCTTTGTCGCCCTGGGCTGGCTGCTGGCCGCCGTGGTGCTGCCGCGCTTTCGCCTTGTGAGCCTGCATTGGTCGGCCGTTGCGCTGTCCATGGGTGCGGCCTTCTTCGGCTACCTGGGCAGCAGCCACTGGCCGGGTCTTCCGGTGGTTGCCCTAGGCAACCTGCTGATGGTGGGGGCGCTCTTGCTGCAAGCGCGGGGGCTGCAACTGCAGGCCCGACAAGCGCCGACCGACCGGGGGTTCATCGCACTGCTGGCCCTGACCGTGCTGGTGCAAGGCGTCTGGCAGGAGCCGGAGCAATCGATCTGGCGCATTGCCGCGACATCGATGCTGCTGGGCAGCATCTGTGCCTGGAACGGCATCACCGTGCTGCGCTGCCTGCGCCACGACAACAGCCCGACGCCCCGGCTGCTGGGGGCCATTCTGAGCGCTCCGTTTGCCCTGGCCAGCATGGTTTTTGCCCTGCGCAGCATCGTCGTGCTGCTGGCACCTGAGCACCTGGTTCGCAACGGACGGCTGCACGAATCCGTGAGCATGCTGGGCGCGCTGGCATGGTTGTTTATTTCGCTGGGCATGGCCCTGGCGCTGGTGGGCGTGGTGCTTTACCAACTGCAGCGCGAGCTGAGCCAGGCGGCCACCCACGACGCCCTCACCGGCCTGCCCAACCGCCGTGCCGCCGACGAATTCATGGCCCAGGCAGCCCTGCGCGCGCAGCGGCTGGGCACGCCGATGACGGTGCTGATGATCGACATCGACTTTTTCAAGAAAGTCAACGACCGGCACGGCCATGCCGGCGGCGACCATGTGCTGCAGACGCTGGCCCGGCTGCTCAAGCTGCGCGCCCGCGCCACCGACCTGGTGGCGCGCTGGGGAGGTGAGGAGTTCCTGGTGCTGCTGCCCGACACACCGACGGCCGGGGCCCAGGAGATGGCCGAACAGCTGCGGCTGGCGGTGGAGCAAGCGTCCTTTGTCTGGCTACAAGCCAGCGTGCCGATCACCGTGAGCATCGGGGTCGCCACCTGGAGCGGCGGCACCTTCCAGGCCAGTGCCCTGGTGGCCAGCGCCGACGGCGCCCTGTACCAGGCCAAGAACAGCGGCCGCAACCGCGTGTGCGTGGCCGACAACGCACTGCACCTCGCGGTGCCGGACACCCACACGGCCGAGGCGATCAGGGCTTGAACTGAAATCAGGCTCTTGCGCTGATTCCGAAAGCACCAGCAGCTTCACTTTTCATAGCAAAACGGGCAGCAAGCGCGGTCCACCCCACTTCATTCATGCCGCAGCGCGTCAATGGGGTCCATGCGCGCCGCGCGGCGTGCGGGGAAATAACCAAACACCACGCCGATACCTGCCGAGAAGAGGAACGACAGCAGATTCACACTGGGGTTGAAAAGGTAGGGGACATCCATCAGGGCCGACAGACCCACCGACGCCCCGGTGGCCAGCACGATGCCGATCAGCCCGCCCAGGGCGGCCAGCACCACGGCCTCGATCAGAAACTGCAGCAGCACCTCGCGCTCGAGCGCGCCAATCGCCAGGCGCAGGCCGATCTCGCGGGTGCGTTCGGTCACGCT
>DAOPUP010000408.1:0-2580 GCA_035350655.1 Acidovorax sp.
CCTGCGGCTTATCCCCGCCCGATGTGCAGCACCCTGTGGATAAGCCCTAGAAGAAGCCGCGCAACCCGCGCCCGCATTGGCTGGGCGGGCGATGCCTGGTTTTTGGGCAAAGCGGAAGCAAGGGGCATAGCTACCCTGTGCAGCCGCAAGGCAACAGCACCCATTTACTATCAAATAAATAGCAACAAGACTACCATTTACATGGTCGATAGGCCAATCTGATCCAATATCCACTGCACACCGCAGGGCACAGCCTGTGGCCAGGGCGCTGCGCCAGGCGGCAAGGCGCGCCCGCGCCGCCAGTTATGCCCACACCCTGTGGGCTGCTCTGTGGAAAACCCCTGGCACAACCCGCCAAACCCGCACCCGTACTGGGCTGCAACGCGCTGCCCATTGTTTGGGCAGGAAGCTCCCGCGCAACAGTGCCGGTGCAATGGGGTACAGGCCCCGGCTTATAGTCGCCCCCTGCGCTGCGCGCCCTGCCAGCATTGCTACGCCGGCAGGCGATCGTTGTCCATCGCCATGCGCCGGATTTTTCTCCTCCCACACCACCTTGCCTGTTTCTGCCCTGATCTGCCTGGTCGTCGCCATCAGCGACGGCGATACCCTCAGCGCCCGTTGCGGCCAACCCGGGGCCTACCACCCCATGAAGGTGCGCATCGCGGCCATCGACGCCCCTGAGCGCCGGCAGGCCTTTGGCCAGCAATCCCGGCGGCATCTGGCACAGCTGTGTTGGCGGCAACGCGCCACACTGCAGCCCGTGGACGAAGACCGCTATGGCCGCACCGTGGCCAACGTGCGCTGCAGCGGCACCGATGTGGCCACCGCGCAGGTCCGCGCCGGCCTGGCCTGGGTGTATGTGCCCTACGCCGGCAGCCACCCGCACCTGGCACCGCTGCAGCAGCAGGCACGCAACGCCGGCGCGGGCCTGTGGTCGCAGCGGCGTCCGCTGGCGCCCTGGAACTACCGGCAGCAGCACCAGCACCGGACAGACCCAGCGCGAACGCTGCAAAACCGATAGCATCACTCGCCCTACCTTCTTGCCGCCTCTCGCAACCGCGCCCCCCACTGCCCCCTGCCTACCGTGACCTCTTCTTCACCCAGCCCCGCGCGCGCACCTGAAAGCGTTTACCGGCATGCCGGTTTCATGGCCTTTCTGATCGCCCGCGTGGTGGCCGTGGTGGCCACCCAGGTGCAGGCCGTGGTGGTGGCCTGGCAGGTGTATGACCTCACGCGCCAGCCGCTGGCACTGGCCTATGTGGGACTGGCGCAGTTCCTGCCCATGCTGTGCCTGCTGGTGCCGGCGGGCGACCTGATCGACCGCTTCGACCGCAAGCGCATCCTGGCGCTCGCCTGGGCTTTGGGCGCGGTGTGCAGCGCCCTGCTGTGGTGGCTGTCAGGCCACGGCGCCAACGGCGTGGCGGGCATCTATGCCGTGCTGGTGCTGTATGGCTGCGCACGCGCATTCTCGGGCCCGGCCCTGCAGAGCCTGCTACCGCAGATCGTGCCGCGCGCCCAGCTCGCGCAGGCCATTGCGGCCAACAGCATGCTGGTGCGCGCGGCCAGCATTGGCGGGCCGCTGCTGGGTGGGCTGCTGTATGCCCTGGGCGGCGGTGTGCTGACCTATGCGGTGTGCTGCGCCTGCTTTGTGCTGGGCGTGGCGCTGCTGGCGCGCGTGGTGGTGGCCCATGCCACGGCCACTGGCCCCACGCAGGGCACGCTGTGGCAGCGCTTTGGTGCGGGCATGGCGTTCATCCGCTCGCGGCCCATCATTCTGGGCACCATCTCGCTCGACCTGTTTGCCGTGCTGCTGGGCGGCGTGGTGGCGCTGCTGCCCATCTATGCGCAAGAGGTGCTGCATGTGGGCCCGGCGGGCCTGGGCGCGCTGCGCAGCGCCATGGCCGTGGGCGAAGTGGCGGCCGGCCTGTTCCTGAGCCTGCGGCCCTTCAACCGCCATGTCGGGCGCACCATGTTCATCGCCGTGGCGGTGTTTGGCCTGGCCAACCTGGTGTTTGCGCTGTCCACGCTGTTCTGGCTGTCGTTTGCCGCGCTGCTGGTGGCGGGCGCGGCCGACATGGTGAGCGTGTACATCCGCGTCGCGCTGGTGCAGTTCTCCACCCCCGACAGCATGCGCGGGCGCGTGAACGCCGTGAACATGCTGTTCATCAGCTCATCGAACGAGCTCGGCGAGTTCCGCGCCGGCACCAGCGCGTCTTGGCTGGGGGTAGTGCCGGCCGCCGTGGTGGGCGGACTGTGCACGCTGGGCGTGGCGGGCGGCTGGATGCTGGCGTTCCGGCAGCTGCGCCGGCTCGACCGTTTTGAAGAGGCCGCCCACGCGCATTGACATGGGCCGCAGGCCCGGTGGGTGCGGCTACGGCGCCGTGGCGTTGAAGCGGCCGGTCAGCAGCTCGGGCAGGCGCTCCACCCCCATCTTGAAACCGCAGGCCTGGGCATGGCCGCCGCCGCCCATGCTCTCGGCCAGCGCAATGCAGTCAAAGTTGCGCTGCGCGCGCAGCCCCACCTTCACGCCCTGGGTGCCCGCGCTCCACATCAGCGCAAAGGTGCCGGTCTTGGCCGACA
>DAOPUP010000409.1:0-2576 GCA_035350655.1 Acidovorax sp.
GGCCCGGCTCCATGCCACCGTCAGCGCCGTAGCCCATGGCCTTGAACTTCCAGACACCGCCCACCTGCTTGAGCGAGCCCACATGCGCGCCATCGGCGGTGTGTACGGACACCACGGCGGCGTTGATGGGCAGCAACTGCAAGGGGCCAGCCACCGGGCCGGGCGGCACATGGGCGAAGGTGGGGGTGAACGGGGGCGTCATTAAGGGGCTTTGGTGGTGCTGCAGTTATTTGGATGGAATTGGCCTCTTGCGCTTGATGGGTAAGCGCAAGCAGCTATCAATATAGGAGTTTCTTAGATTGATGTGGAACCTTACGCTCAACCAAGTCGATTCTTCCGGTAGCGAGCGCTTTGTTGGTACTTGGCAATCACATCAGACAAGCCCACCGCCTTGATTTCACCGCGCCGGTAGGCGGCCAGTCGGTCGCTGGCTTCGTTGGCCCAAAGCACATCCAGTGCCGCGTCGGGCTGATCCAGGCTGTTCAAAATGCGCTCCACCAGTTGAATTCGCTCTTCCGGCGCCAGTTGGGCGGCTTGGGCGCTCAAGGTTTCGGAGGTGGGCGTCATGAATGGGGTTCTGGGGCAGGCTTTAACCAAGCTCGTCCAGAAGACCCTGCACAGCATCCCGCAGCGCAGGCAGGGCGGTTTGGCTGATGTTCCATACCGTGCTGACATTCACCGTCGCATAACCATGGATGAGCTGGTTGCGGAACGCCACGATTTGCGCCAGGTCAGGAATGCGGGCCGCTACGGCCGTATCCAGTTTTGACAGTTGGTTCAGCGCTTCGCCAATGATCTCAAATTTGCGCTCCACAGCCGCTTGCGCCATTGGGTTGGCTGCGTAGGTCGCTGCGTCCATGCCCGTGGTGAACGATTGGATCGCCAGCGCCGCCTCGCGCACGTCCCACAAGAAAGCACGTGGATCACGCTGCATAAACGGCCTCGCGGTGGCGGTTGATGTTGGCTAGCACGTACGGGTTGCGCACAGCGCCGGGTTCCACCAGGTCCACGCCCCGGCCCAGCAGGGCTTCCAGATCGGCTTTGGCGCCAAAAATGGAGTGGAGCCCGGGCTCAACGCCCGGGGCAAACTCCACCAGAAAGTCGGCGTCGCTGTGGGCGGGGTCAAAGTCACTGGCCCGTGCCGCCGAGCCAAACACCTCCAGCCGCCGAATGCCGTAGCGCTGGCAGATAGCGGCAATTCCGGAACGGTATTGAGCGATGGCGGGATGCATGGGCGCAGTTTAATCGAGCCCCTCATTAACTACCATATTGGGCTGTAGCGGTTGTTTGATAGGCGGGAGGCGCTATGAAGAATATAGCGAATTGGTGCGATACCTAAAACGATGACCCCGGCCCACTCAGAAACGCCAGTTCTTCGGGCGTGGAGGTGCGGCCCAGCACGGCGTTGCGGTGCGGGTAGCGGCCAAAGCGGTCAATGATGGCCTTGTGCCGGCGCTCGAAGTCGAGGTTGTTTTCCATGCCCGGCTGCGCAAACAGCGTGAGCGCCTGCTCGTGGATCACCGCCGATTCGCTGTGCATGTACGGCATGTAGGCAAACACGCGCTGCGCCGTGGGCAGGCTGCGGTCCTGCCCGCTGGCCACCAGCTCTTGCGCCAGGGCAAGAGCCAGCGCGTCTTGGGCAAAGGCGCGGGCCGTGTCGCGGTACACATTGCGCGAGAACTGGTCCAGCACCAGGATTTCTGCCAGCCGGCCTTCTGGGGTGGTGCGCCAGGGGAACAGTTCACAACGGGCAGCGGCCTCCAGCGTGGGGTTGAAGCGGGTGCGGATGGATTCGTCGAGGGCGGTGTCTTTTGCGAAGTGCTGCTGGGGCGTTAGTTCGGTGAACCAGAAGTGGAGGACGTTTTGAGGCTGCATCGCACAAGGATATCCGCCACCTAATGCTGAGTTTTGCCGATGGGCTCCGAATGTGCTGCGCGTGTTCGCCGCCCGGCGCGGTTGCCCCAAGGCGTGAACCTGTGTCGCCGCAGTTCAGCTCAAGGCCAGATCCTGCGGCCACAGAAAGTAAGGGCCAAAACGGGACTTGGCTACAAACTCCACACCCGCCTGCTCACCCTTGGCCGTGAGCGCGTGTTTGTCTCCCTGCTGCGAGAGGTAGCCCAGTTCGGTGGCCCGGTCCAGCAGTTGTGCGGTTTTGAGCCCGAACTTCTGGGCCAGCTTGGACGATGGAATCTTGTCGCCAGCGGGTGCTTCGCTGTCGGTGCCCAAGGCTTCCGCAGCAGGCGTTGCCGCAGGTTCGGGCTCGCTGCTGGCCACACGCTCCAGCGAGATGCGCACCTCATCGCTGATACGGATGATGCGCTGCGCCTCTTCATAAGCGTCTTTGTACAGCTGCGCGTCGTCGCTGCGCTGAATCAGGATGCCCATCTCGTTGTTGTTCACCTGGCTGAATTCGTACAGATTCAGGCTGGTGATGATGCACATCTCTTCATTCATGTAGCACTTGGCATGCAAGTTCTTGCAGAAGCTGGTGCGTATGTAGGTAAGGCCGCGCAGCCATTCAATCTCTTGCGGCTGCAACTCGCTTTTGCCGTAGACGATACGGACGTCGATTTTCA
>DAOPUP010000410.1:0-2569 GCA_035350655.1 Acidovorax sp.
CTTCCTTCTTGCCACAGCCCAGGAGCGCAGCAGCAGCCACGGCAGACAGCGCGGCCAGCTTGAGCACGGAGCGTTTATGAAGATCAGTCATGTCGGTTCCTTAGGAGAAAGAGGGTTGCCAGAATGTATGCAAAATTTCAGGCGCCAGGATAGAACGGCTTGCCCAGCGATGCCGGCATGTTCACCCGGATCCACGCCGGATTGCGGGAGATGAGCGCCAGCACCACGATGGTGGCCACGTAGGGCAGCATGCTCAGCAACTGGCTGGCCACCTGCACGCCACTGGCCTGCAAATGGAACTGGAGCATGGTCACGCCGCCAAACAGGTAAGCGCCGAGCAACACGCGTGCCGGGCGCCAGGTGGCAAAGGTGGTCAGCGCCAGCGCGATCCAGCCGCGCCCCGCCACCATGCCCTCCACCCACAACGGCGTGTACACCGTGGAAATGTAGGCGCCCGCCAGGCCGCACAAGGCGCCCCCCGCCATCACGGCCGCCAGCCGGATGCGGCGCACCGGGTAGCCCAGCGCGTGGGCAGACTCGGGCGACTCGCCCACCGAGCGCAGCACCAGGCCCGCGCGCGAACGGTACAAAAACCAGACCAGGGCCGCCGCCAGCGCCATGGCCAAGTACACCAGCGGATGCTGGCGAAACAGCGCCGGCCCGAGCAGCGGCACATCGCCCAGCACCGGAACGGCGTATTGGGGCAGCTCGGGCAGCTTGGCCTGCACGTAGCTGATGCCCGCAAAAGCTGAGAACCCCACGCCAAACAGGCTCAGGGCCAGCCCTGCGGCGTACTGGTTGGTGTTGAGCCAGATCACCAGCACGCCAAAAAGGGCGGCCAGCAGCGCCCCGGCCGCCATGCCGGCCGCAAAGCCCAGCCAGGTGTTGCCGGTGTGCACCACGGTGGCAAAACCCGCGATGGCAGCACACAGCATCATGCCCTCGGCCCCCAGGTTGACGATGCCGGCCTTTTCGTTGATGAGCAGGCCCAGGGCCGCCAGGGCCAGCACGGTGCCCGCGCTGAGCGTGGCGCCGACCAGCAACGCATACGACTCCATCAGTGGTCTCCCTGGTGTGTGCGGCGGGTGCCTACCCAGCGGATGCGATAGGCAATCAAGGTGTCGCAGGCCAGCAGCGTGAACAGCAGCAGCCCCTGGAACACCCCGGTGAGCGATTTGGGCAGGCCCAGACGCGACTGCGCCAGCTCACCACCGATGTAGAACATGCTCATGAGGATGGCCGAAAGGATCATTCCAACGGGGTGCAACCGCCCCACAAAGGCCACGATGATGGCTGCAAAGCCGTAGCCCGCCGGCACATAGGGCGTGAGCTGACCGATGGGGCCGGCCACTTCCAGCGCGCCGGCCAGGCCCGCCGCGCCGCCCGAGACCAACAGCGCCGTCCACAGCGCGCGACGCGACGAAAAGCCGGCATAGCGCGCCGCCGCCGGTGCCAGCCCGCCCACCTGCTGGGCAAAGCCAGCGCGGGTGCGGAACAAAAAGACCCACAGTGCGCCTGCGGCCGCCAGCGCCAGCAGCAGGCCGATGCTCACGCGCGAGCCCTGCATGAGGCGCGGCATCTGCGTGACCTTCTCGAAGGTCTTGGTTTGCGGGAAGTTGTAGCCCATGGGGTCTTTCCAGGGCCCATAGACCAGGTAGCCCAGCACCAGCGTGGCCACATACACGAGCATCAGGCTGACCAGAATTTCATTGGCATTGAACTTGTCGCGCAGCAGGGCCGTGAGCCCCGCCCAGGCCATGCCCCCCAGCACGCCAGCCAGCAAAATGGCGGGAACGATCCAGGGGCCGGTGGTCTGGTCGGCCAGCAGCGCCACGCCGCCGGCCACCACGGCACCGATGACAAACTGGCCCTCGGCACCAATGTTCCAGACGTTGGAGCGAAAGCACACGGCCAGCCCCAGCGCAATCAGCAGCAGCGGCGTGGCCTTGACCATGAGCTCGCCCAGGGCATAGTGCGAGCGCACCGGCTCCCAGAAGAACACCTGCAGGCCGCGCACCGGGTCCTTGCCCAGCGCGGCAAACAGGGCAATGCCGATCAGCACCGTGATGGCCAGCGCCAGCAGCGGCGAGGCATAGCTCCACCAACGCGACGCCTGCGCTCGGGGTTCAAGCCGGAACATGCTGCGCCCCCGGGGTGAGCTGCGCGAGTTGCTCGCGGTTGCGGGCCAGATGGGCCTGTACGTCGGCATGCCACAGGCCGCTCATCCATTCGCCAATGCGCTGCACCGTGGCTTCGGCGCGGGGCACCGAGGGCGAGAGTTGCCCCTTGGCCACCACATGCAGGCGATCACAGATTTCAAACAATTCGTCCAGCTCCTCGCTCACGACGAGCACGGCACAGCCGGCGTCGCGCAGCGCCAAAATCTCGCCGCGAATCTGCGCGGCGGCGCCCACGTCCACACCCCAGGTGGGTTGCGAGACGATGAGCAACGTGGGATTGGCGTCGATCTCGCGCCCCACGATGAACTTTTGCAGATTGCCCCCCGACAGCGACTTGGCCGCCGAATTGGGGCCACCCGCCTTCACGTGAAAGCGCTCGATGATGGACT
>DAOPUP010000411.1:0-2569 GCA_035350655.1 Acidovorax sp.
ACTAGGATAAAGCTGGGCCTGGGCTTCGCCTATCGCCGCAGTTGCCTGATGTAAGGTAAGGGCGCGGCAATCCCACGTTGACCGTCGCCGGGCTTGCGGCTATTGATCAGGCGCTTGGATCTTGCCAGCGATGCGGCAGCAATTCCCCCACCCGGCTGGCCCTGTGCGTGGGCAGCCGCGTCAGTACATCCTTGAGGTAGGCATAGGGATCGTGCCCATTCATACGGGCCGACTGCACCAGGCTCATCACCGCCGCCGCACGCTGGCCCGCGCGCAGGCTACCGGCGAACAGCCAATTGGCTCTGCCAATGGCTATTGGCCGGATCTGGTTTTCGATCCAGTTGTTGTCCACGGGCAATTGCCCGTCATCCACGAAGCGTGTCAGTGCCACCCAGCGCCTGAGGCTGTACTCCAGGGCCCTGGCAGTTGCCGAACTGTCCGGGAGTTTTTGCCGCTGCAATGTCATCCACTGGTGCAGCGCATCCAGGATGGGCTTGGAGTGCTGTTGCCGGATGGCCTGGCGTTGATCGGCGTTCAGGTCTTTTACCTCGCGCTCGATGTCGTAGACCTTGGCGAACTGCTCCAGCGCGAACCCGGCGATCTGGCTTTTGTGCGCCGCGTGCAGGTCAAAGAATTTGCGCCGGGCGTGCGCCAGGCAGCCGGCTTCGGTGATGCCTTGCGCAAACCCTGCTTTGTAGCCGCCGAAGTCGTCGCACACCAGGCTGCCGCGCCAGTCGCCCAGGAAGCGGCGAGCATGCTCGCCCGCCCTGGATTCGCAGAAGTCGTACACCACTGCCTTGATGTCTTCGAAGGCGCCAGGTGCGTAGGCCCAGAGATATGCGCGGTGCGTTGTGCCCTTGCCAGGCTTGAGCATCTGCACCGGCGTCTCGTCGGCGTGCAGCACGCTGCGGCTGAGTATCTCCGCCTTGAGCGCATCGACCAGCGGTTGCAGTCGCACGCCACAGGTGCCCACCCACTGCGCCAGGGTGGAGCGAGGCAGGCCCAAGCCTGCGCGAGCAAAGATGGCTTCCTGACGGTACAGGGGCAGGTGGTCGGCGTACTTGGCCACCAGCACCTGGGCCAGCAGGCCCGCAGTCGGGATGCCCTTGTCGATCACATGCGCCTCGACCGGCACCTGGGTGATGGTCTCGCACTTGGCGCAGGCCCACTTGCCACGGATGTGGCGCTCCACCGTGAACACGCCGGGCACATAGTCCAGCTTTTCGGCCACGTCTTCACCGATGCGCTTCATCGCACAACCACAGGCGCAGGTAGTCAACTCAGGCTCGTGGCGGATCTCGCGCCGCGGCAGGTTGGCCGGCAGCGGCTGGCGTTTGGGCTGTTGCTTGGCTTCGGGCGCAGCCGCTGGTGGCTGGAGTTGCTCGATCTCGATGGCGACCGCTGCCAGGTCGGCCTCGATCTCGTCTTCGAGCAAGCTGCGCTGCTCGGCGTTGAAGCGTTCGGACTGGGCGGCGAACTTCATTCGCTTGAGCAGCGCGTTTTCATGGGTGAGCTTGGCGTTGAGCGCCTGGCTGTGCTTGAGTTCCGTTTGGTGGCGGGCGATTTGCGCGTCCTTGTCGCTCACGTGGCCCATGAGGCTGGCGACCATCTCGCGCAGTTGCTCTGCGCTGAGATCGTTCAGGGATTGTTGCTGCACCACCATGGCAGCCAGTGTGCCAAGGAAGATCCTGGGCTGTCATGCGCAGATCCACGGATTGCGCGCCGGCTTCAGACCATGGTGATGATGCCGGCGTCTCCCATGCGCTGCCAGGGCAGGCCCAAGACCAGGGCGTCAAGCTGGGAGCGCTCGAGCTGCCAATGGGCATCGACCGGCGCCGGCCAGGCGAACTTGCCCTGGTGCAGGCGGCGAGCGGCCAGCCAGATGCCGATGCCGTCGTGCACCAGCACCTTCATGCGGTTGGCGCGCTTGTTGGCGAATAGATAGGCATGGTGGGGGTGGGCGGCGCCGAAGACGCTGACGACCCGGGCCAAGGCCGTGTCGGTACCGGCGCGCATGTCCAGCGGGGCGGTGGCCAGCCAGGCGGCGTCGATGCGGATCATCGCAAGAGCTCGCGAAGGAGTGCCCCGCATTGCGAGAGCGGGCATTGCAGGCGCACCAGCAATTCGCCGCGCTGGATCTGCAGATCAACCTCGGGCAAGGATTGCTCGCCAGCAGGCTCAGCCTGCTTGGCAGGCAGCGCTGCTGGAATGAATGGGACAGTCGGCATCCTCAAAGGCACGAATGCGGGCGGTACCGCTGCTTGCCGCTCTCGCTGTTCACGGATCCAGCGGTGCACCATGTTCGAGTGCAGGCCGTGCGCCAGGGCCACGCCACCTACGCTGGCGCTAGGCTGGGCGCAGCGGTCCAGCACCTCTGCCTTGAATTGCTTGCTGTACTCACGCCGCCGTGGGCGGTCTTGATTCAAAGAATTTTCCATCGTCTCCACGATCCTCCATCGTGGGGACGATGCCCGCTTCAAGCGGTGCATTCAAGATGGGATCGCCAGCTGCATACGTTTGGTCGAGGGGAGTTGAAGGTGTTTGCTGGGGGAGCGGAGGTATGCAGGGT
>DAOPUP010000412.1:0-2567 GCA_035350655.1 Acidovorax sp.
GATATCGGTGTAGATGATGGACTCGACGCCCCAGTCCTCGAACTTCTTGGCCAGGTCCACCACCTCGTGGCCGGTGAGCTTGCTCCAGCCATCGGTGGCGACCTTGCCGTCCTTGGCATCGAGCCCCACGATGATGTGGCCGCCAAAGGCGCTGCAGGCGTCTTTCAGGAAGCCGGGGTTCTTGACGGCGGCGGTGCCGATGATGACGTAGCGCAGGCCGCCGTCGATGTATTTCTCGATGGTGTCCAGGTCGCGGATGCCGCCGCCGAGCTGCACCGGAATCTCCTGGCCCACTTCCTTGAGGATGGACTTGATGGCGCCCAGGTTCTTAGGCACGCCGGCAAAGGCGCCGTTCAGGTCCACCAGGTGCAAGCGGCGCGCGCCCTGCGCCACCCATCTGCGCGCCATGGCAGCAGGGTCTTCGCCAAAGGTGGTGGATTGGTCCATATCGCCTTGCTTGAGGCGTACGCAATGGCCGTCTTTGAGGTCGATGGCGGGGATGAGCAGCATGGTGGGGTTCGGGGGTGGTCGGGGGATGGCGGGCGAGGCGGGACTCGGCCCAAACGGGGTGGAAGGTGGGAAGGTCAGGGATTCCAGTGCAGAAAATTGCGGTACAGGGCCAAGCCATGCTCCGCGCTCTTCTCCGGGTGAAATTGCGTGGCAAAAATATTATCGCGTGCAATGGCAACGGCGAACCAGCCACCGTAATCGGCCTGGCCCGCACAGTGTGCCGCGTCTCGCGGCACCGCGTAGAAGCTGTGTACAAAATAAAAGTAGCTGAGGTCGGGCACACCGGCCCACACCGGATGAACTTTGCCCGCGTGCGGCACCTGGCGCACTTGGTTCCAGCCCATCTGGGGCACCTTGTAGCGGCTGCCGTCGGGCTGGGTGCGGCCTGCCAGGTCGAACTTGAGCACATCGCCGGGGATCAGGCCCAGGCCCGGCGTGTCCCCCTCGGCGCTGTGGTCCAGCAGCATCTGCATACCCACGCAGACGCCAAACAGCGGCTTGGTGGCGGCGGCTTCGAGCACCGATTCCTGCAGGCCCGACTCGCGCAGCTCGCGCATGCAGTCGGGCATGGCGCCCTGCCCTGGCAGCACAATGCGCTGGGCGGCGCGCACCGCCTCGGGGTGCGAGGTGACCACCACGGTCCAGCCCGTGCCCTCGGCGGCGGCCTGCACGGCCTGCGACACCGAGCGCAGATTGCCCATGCCATAGTCCACCACGGCGACGGTTTTTGCTTCCATATTCATAGCTACTAGTGCATATAAATCAAGCACTAGCGCCTGATTTGACTCAAAAATTTCACAGAGAACCCTTGGTGGAAGGGATGACCCCCGCCGAGCGGGGATCGCGCTCCAGCGCCGCGCGCAGCGTGCGCCCGAAGGCCTTGAAGATGGTCTCGCACTGGTGGTGGGCATTGATGCCCTTGAGGTTGTCAATGTGCAGCGTCACACCGGCATGGTTCACGAAGCCCTGGAAGAACTCGTACACCAGCTGCGTGTCGAGCTGGCCGATGCTGCCGGCCGTGAACTTCACGTCGATATGCAGCCCCGGGCGGCCCGAGAAATCGACCACCACGCGCGAGAGCGCCTCATCGAGCGGCACATAAGCATGGCCGTAGCGGCGGATGCCCTTCTTGTCGCCCACGGCGCGCGCAAACGCCTGGCCCAGCGTGATGCCCACATCTTCCACCGTGTGGTGGCCGTCGATGTGCAGGTCGCCCGCGCAGTCGATATCCAGGTCGATCAGACCGTGGCGCGCGATCTGGTCGAGCATGTGGTCAAAAAACCCGATGCCCGTGTGCAGCTTGGCCTGGCCCGTGCCGTCGAGGTTGATGCGCACGCTGATGCGCGTCTCGGCGGTGTTGCGGCTGACCTCGGCGATGCGGTCGGCCAGGGGATCGGGGGCGGTGGAAGTGACGAGTGCGGAGGAAGTCATAAGGAAGCCTGGAGTGCGGCCAGCATCTGTGCGTTGTCTTCGGCATTGCCCACCGTAAGGCGCAGGCAGTTGGCCAGCAATGGGTGCATTGTAGAAACGTTCTTGACCAGGACCTTGCGGGTTTTCATGCCCTCGTAGGCCCGGGCGGCATCGGCCACGCGCACCAGCACCATGTTGGCTTCGCTGGCCCAGCATTGCGCGATGCCTGGCATCTGGCGCAGCGCGTGGACCAGCAGCTGGCGCTGGGCCACCAGTTCAGCGGCCTGCGCGGCAAACACCTCGGCGTGCTCCAGCGCAAACAGCGCGGCTTCACTGTTGAGCACGCTCACGTTGTAGGGCGGGCGCACCTTGTCGATCTCGGCCACCAGCGCGGCCGTGCCGATGAGGTAGCCCAGGCGCACCCCCGCCAGGCCGAACTTGCTGAGCGTGCGCATGAGCAGCACATGGGCGTTGCGTGCCGGCTCGGCGCGCATGCGGTCGATGAAGGTGCGGCTGGCAAAGGGCTGATAAGCCTCGTCCATCACCACGATGCCGCCCTGCGCGCCTGCGGCGTCCACGATGCGCTGCACCGCGCCCTCGTCCCACAGCGTGGCCGTGGGGTTGTTGGGGTAGGCGATGTAGGTGAT
>DAOPUP010000413.1:0-2563 GCA_035350655.1 Acidovorax sp.
CATGGCCAGCGCAATGCGGTCCTTGATGGAGCCGCCGGGGTTGCCGCGCTCGGACTTGATCCAGACGTTGGCATCGGCGCCAAACAGGCGGTTGATGCGGATGTGCGGCGTGTTGCCGATGGTTTGCAGAACGTTGTTGAATGCCATGGTGCAGGTCTCCAGTGTTGGGGAATAACCTGCACATTCTGGCCCAGTTGTTCTGCGCCACGGCCATATCCATATGCACGGCGGCGGGCAGGCGGCGGCGGCCGCTGGGCACAAAAACTATGGTATTTTTTGGCTCTGGCCCTTGTTTTATGAGCGCTATTAGCTATCAAATCAATAGTTATGGCTTGCGCGCTGTCATCAGGAACAGCGGGTAGCTGCGGCCATTGCGGTGCTGTAGTTGCACGATGTGGCTGAAGTGGATGTCGGCCAGCCCGGCCTGCTCTGCCAGTGCGCCCAGGGCTTCGGGGGCAAAGCCCAGGTGCTGCACGCCCTTGGCGGCGTTGTCGCCGTGGAAGCTGCCATCCTCGGCGTACAAGTCCACCAGAGCCATGCGCCCACCCGGGTGCAGCGCGATGGCCAAGGTGTGCAACAGCGCCGCGGTGTCGGCCACGTGGTGCAGCGCCATGCAGCTGACGATGGCGTGGTAGCGCCCCGGCAGTCCGGCAAACACATCGCCGCAGTGCGTGGTGATGTTGGCGTGGCCTTTGGCTTGCAGCACTTCCAGCATGGCCGCCGAAGTGTCCAGCGCCGTGACCTGCGCCACCAGCGGTGCTATTTGCGTGGCCAGCAGGCCGGTGCCAGCGCCAAAGTCCAGCACCTGGTCTGTGGGCGAGAGCGGCAGCTGCGCCAATAGGCGCGGCGCCACGGCGGCCAATTGCTGCGATAGGGGGCGCTGATCCCAATCGCGGGCGGCGGCGTCGAAATGGCTGGCCGGTGGTGGGGTGGGGGTCGTCTTGTTCATGGCGGTCATGGTGCTGCAGTGCGGTTGGGGGCAAATGGTGGCGGGCTGGTTGGCCTGGGTGCCCGGTGCTCACACCAGGATATCGAAGTGCCGCTGCACCATGTCGGTCACCAGCGTGCGGGTGGCGGCTTCGTCCAGCCCTTGCAACTGGCGGTGCAGGTCGGGCGCCAGCCGGGTGAAGGTATCGAGCACTGCGGGGTCGAAGTGGCTGCCCCGGCCTTCCTGCAGGATGGCCATCACTTGCGCGAACGGCAGCGGCTCTTTGTAGGGACGCCGCGAACTGAGCGCGTCAAACACGTCGGCCACGGCAAAAATGCGCGCCGACAGCGGGATGGCCTCGCCTGCCAGGCCCTGTGGGTAGCCGCTGCCATCCCATTTCTCGTGGTGGCTGCCGACCACGTCGCGTGCCCCATCGAGCCAGCCCGCGCCGGTGACGATGTCTTCGCCCAGCGCCACATGGGTGCGCATGGTGGCCATTTCTGCGTCGTCCAGGCGCCCGGGCTTGAGCAGGATGGCGTCGGGGATGCCGATCTTGCCTGCATCGTGCAAAAAACTGCCCGCAATCAACGACTGCATGGCCGCACCCTGCAAGCCCAGCGCCTGGGCCACGCTGGCGGCCAGCCAGGCCACACGGTAGTTGTGCGCGCCGGTGTCGGAGTCGCGCTTGGCAATGGCCCGGCCCAGTGCCTCCATCATGGCGATGTGCGAGTCGAGCACCTGCTGGGCCTTGTGCTCGTTTTCCTTGACCAGGTGCACCACCACCGGATAGATCGCCGCGCCGCACACCAGCGAGGCCAGGCACACCATCAGGCTGGCGATGAAGGCGTCCGACAAGATCTGCCGGTGCTGCCAGTCGGGAATGGTGCGCACCCCTTCAAAGTACCCCGTGATGGCGCCGGCGGGCGTTTCGCGCAGTGGCACAAACACGCGCAGCGCCCATTCACCGCCTGGCAGCGGCAGGCTCTCGTAAGACGATTGCTGGTAGCGCGGCGTGCCATGCTTGGGCAGCTGCTGCTCCAGCGCATGCCCGGTGGGCGTGACCGATTCGGCCAGTTTGTGGCCATCGGCGCCGTAGATTTCAGCGATCTCGAACAGACCGCCCGTGAGCAGCTGCGCCGCCTGCCGGGCATGGGTGGCGGCCAGCGGCCCATCCAGGCGCACGCTGCCTTGCCCTGCCAGCACGCGGCGCGATTCTTCCTGGGCAAAGGCCACCACTTGCTGCTCGGCGTTCTCGCGCGAGACCCGCCAGGCCAGCGGGCTGGCGCAAGCGGCCATCACCAGCGTGACGGCGGCAATGCGCCCGGCGGTTTTGCGTTGAAAAGTCTTCATGTCAGTTTTTTGAATCGAACGGTCACTGTGCCCGCTGGGGCCGACGGTGGATTGGACAATGCAATAATCCGCGACGTGAAGCGCGTCAGACCGCCGCTGGTGCAATCTGGGAAACCAGGCACTGGAGGAACGTCCGGACTGCACAGGACAGCGTAGCAGCTAACGGCTGCCCACCGCGAGGTGAGGATCAGAGCAACAGAGACGAGTCCCGGGGGAGTGCCGCAAGGTAGACCACTGGGGGTGAAACGGGCAATCTCTACGCGCAGCAATACCAAGTAGGCCAGC
>DAOPUP010000414.1:0-2562 GCA_035350655.1 Acidovorax sp.
AGGGCTATGCGCTGTTTCCGTGGCGCACGGTGCTGCGCAACATCGAGGTGGGGCTGGAGATCCGCAAGCTGCCCAAGGCCGAGCGCCGCCGCACCGCGCAGGAGTTTCTGGAACTGGTGGGGCTGGAAGGCTTTGGCCACCGCTACCCGCACGAGCTGTCGGGCGGCATGCGCCAGCGTGTGGCGATTGCGCGCTCGCTGGCCTACAACCCCGACCTGCTGCTGATGGACGAGCCCTTCGCCGCGCTCGATGCGCAGACGCGCGAGATCCTGCAATCCGAGCTGCTGCGCATCTGGGAGCTGCACAAGAAAACCATTGTCTTCATCACGCACAGCCTCGACGAGGCGATCTACCTGTCGGACCGCATCGCCGTGATGACGCACCGGCCCGGCCGCATCAAGGCCATTCTCGACGTGCCGCTGCCGCGCCCGCGTGCGCCGGAAATCCGCAACTCCACCGCGTTCGTGCAGCTGCGCCAGCAAGCCTGGGAAATCCTGCGCGACGAGGTGGCCTTTGCCAGCAACCACCGGCAGGAGCCGCTGGCCCCGCTCGTGCCCACGGCACCGGACTTTCGCCTCGCCCTCACGGGGTTTGCCGTATGACCCCCTCTGCCCTTCCCACCGCCGGCAACACGCCGGCACAACCCACCGCCGCCTACACCGGCCTGCTGCGCACGCTGCGGCGCGGCCTGGAGCGCAGTGCCTGCATCGTGCTGTTCCTGGCCCTGTGGGAGCTGCTGCCCCGCGCGGGCTGGGTGAACCCGGCGTTCTTGAGCCCGCCGTCCGATGTGGTGCGCGCCATCGCCGCCCTGGTGGACAACGGCCAGCTCTGGAAACATGTCACCGCCAGCCTGCAGCGCTCGCTGCTCGGCCTGCTGCTGGCCATCGCCAGCGGCGTGGGCCTGGGCCTGCTGATGGGCGCCATTCAGCGCTTTGAAGCCTTTGTCGACCCGCTGCTGCAGCTGTTTCGCCAGGTGTCGGCGTTTGCGCTGTTCCCGGTGTTCCTGCTGTTCCTGGGGATTGGCGAGTCGTCCAAGGTGGCCATCATCTTCTGGGCGGCGTTCTGGCCGGTGCTGCTCAACACCATCGGTGGCGTCAAGCAGGTGGACAAGCTACTGGTGCATTCGGCCCTGTCGATGGGGGCGTCGCGCAGCTACATCTTCTTTCGCGTGGTGCTGCCAGCGGCCTCGCCCTCGATCTTCACGGGCATCCGGCTGGCGGGTGCCTACTCGATCACGGCGCTGGTCGCGGCGGAAATGATCGGCGCCCATGCCGGGCTGGGCTTTCTCACTCTGAACGCACAGGAAATTTTCCAGATCCCCACCATGTATGCAGGCATCCTGCTGCTGGCCCTGCTCGGGCTGGGCCTGAACTACCTGCTCGCCCTGATCGAAGCCTGGCTCACCGGCTGGCGCAAGGGGCTGGAGTTCCATGGCTGAGCGCGGCACCCTGCCTGCGGGCGACGCAGCCCTGCCGCCACGCCCTTCGTGGCGCGCGGTACAGCGGCACGGGTGGCCGGCGGCCCTGGCGGCCCTGGGCGCGGCCGCCTGGCTTGCGATGGCGCGGTGGCCGGCCGACGCCTCCCTGCTGGTAGCGGCCTTTGCGCCCGCCACCCTGATGGCACCCGCACCCGGCCCGCTGCTGCTGCAGGCGCGCGAGCGCGGCTTACTGCGCGTGGGCGTGCGCGAGTACCCGCGCCCCTCCCTGCCCAGCGACCCCTTGCCCCCGGAACCCGACAGCTACGACGCCGGCCTGGCCCGGCATATCGCCGGGCAGCTGGGCGTGAAAGTGCAGCTGGTGGGACTGGCCCCGCGCAAGTGGCCCCAGCCAAGGCAGCGCGCCAGGTGGACCTGGTGCTGGCGGGCAGCCCGGCCGGCCCGGCATTCGGCGAGGCCTCCGAGCGCGGCACGGTGCCGTATGTGAAAGGCCCCGGCCGCATCGTGGTGCTGCGCAAGGGCCCGCTGGCCCGCACGGCGCAGTTGAAGGGCCAGGCCGTCTGCGTGGCGCAGGGCAGCCCTTACGCCGAGCCGCTGCGCGGGCAACTGGGCGCAAAGCCCGTGCACTACCGCTCGGCAGTGCATGCCGTCAGTGCCTTCATGGCCGGCGAATGCGCGGCGCTGGCCGAAGACGAAGGCCTGCTGCAGCGACTGCTGAAGCAGACCGAGTGGCGCTTTTACCGCCTGCTCGACGCAGCGGTGGCGCCGGCCCCCTCGGCCCAGGTGCAGCTGGCCCATGCCGACCCTGCCTCGGCCCGGCACCTCGATGCGCTGCTACAGCAATGGCGCGCCCACGGGCTTGAAACCCAGGCCCGGCTGCAACGCACCAGCACCATCGTGCTCGAAGTAGCGCTGCTGCAGGACGGCGCCATCTGCCACTGATGCCCCACCCGAGGCTTCTGCGGCTTCTTTCTTTTCCCTCTTCCGCTTTCTCTTTTCACCATGCCTGTTGATCTGACCGAACTGCTCCACACCCTGCGCCAGACCGCCGTTGAACGCGACCGCAAGGGCGGCCACGCCACCTTTGAAAAGGCGCAGATCCGCGCAGCCGGCTTGCTGCGCCTGGC
>DAOPUP010000415.1:0-2548 GCA_035350655.1 Acidovorax sp.
AATGAACGCATGGAGCGGCGCGAATTGCTCTACACCGTGGTGCGCGATGCCATGGTGCGCGCCGGCGTGCTGCTGGCCAGCTACAAGTTCAAGGTGTTATCGCTCGATCAGCGCGGCCGCCAGTTCCTGGTCATGATCGATCTGGCCCGCGAGTTTGGCGGCGAAACCGCACGGCTTAGCGAGATCGAGGCGCTGATTGCCCAGACCGCCAAGGCGCGCTACGACATCCTGGTCACGGCAGTCTATTGGCGCATCAATGACCATGTCGCAGTGGGCCTGCCTCAAAAGAGCCTTGCGCCCCTGGGGGCCTCGTTGCAGCCTCCTGTCCATGCAGCCCATGCAGCCCATGCAGCCCATGCAGCCCATGCAGCGCCCGCAGCGCCCGCAGCGCCCGGGCGGGCGGCGCAGGTCTCTTTTCCGCGCCCGGCGGTGTCGCCGGCCCCGGTGCCTCAGGCTGCCCCGCCCGTGCGGCCGGCCCCTGTCGCCCCTGCGCGCTCTGGGCCGCATTTTGATCCGATCGAGGCCGATGAAGTGGCTGCATTCAAGCGTGCACTGTCGGATGCAGCCAGTGCCCGGCCCACCCCGGCTGCTGCCGTCAAGCCAGGGGTTTCTGTGCGGTCGGGCCCCATGCTGCCCCCATCACGTCCGACCGGATATGAAGACACGGTGATGCCGGGCCCCGATGGGGTCTTTCCTGATCTCAGCGGCACCCAGTACGGCGAGCTCAACTGATGTGTGGCCGCAGGCCCGGGTTGGCTCGTCAACTCTGGTCAGCGCGGCGTACCGTCTTGTGATCCTGGGGCCCCCGCCCACCTGGCGCAGGCTGCGCATTGGCTGACTGCAGCGTTGCCATTGTCGAGGGACCAGGTTTTCTTGGCGCTGGTGCGCGGCAGTGGGCCTGCCCTGCCGCAGGACCAGCAACCCACAGGCAACCGGCCCCCGTGGAAACTCCGGTCCCCCGGCCCATGGCGGTGGTTCGCTCCTGCTGCCCGCATAATCTGCGACCGTTGTCTCTTTCTGTATCGCAGGGGGTTTGAGTGCCCACTGCGTCTGGTATCCCTGATCGGCCCATGCCCATCTCTGTCCTCTTGATCGATGGTGATTCTGTCCATGCGCAGGCCGTTGTCCATGCGCTGGTCGATCCCTGGCTGGACTGGACGGTCGAGGTGGCACCCTCCCTGGCCCATGCCCGCCGGATACTGGCCCGCCAGCAGACCGATGTGGTGCTGGCGGTACGCAGCATGGTCGATGGAACGGCTTTTGATGCGCTGGAACTGCTGGGCGGCATTCCGGCCCTGATCATCGTGTCCCCCGGAGAGGAAGGCCAGGCGGCACTGGCCATGCGGCATGGTTTCAGTGATTTTCTGGTGCAGACACCGCAACGGGAGCATCTGCTGGCGCTGCCTGCGCAGATCCAGGCAGCGCTGGAGCGCAGCACGGGTGTGCGCGCCCGCCAGGCCGCCCAGTCCATGCTCGCACGCCAGCACCGCCTACTGCAGGCCATCTCGCAGGCCCAGGCCCTCTTCATTGCCGGCAGCTCCCCCCGCGCTGCGTTCGAGGTAGTGCTGCAGGAACTGATGGCGCTGACTGGTAGCACATGCGGGGTGGTGGGGCAGGTGCAGCGCACGTCCGAGGGGCAGCCGTACCTGCGGGTGCATGCCGTGACCGATACCAACCCGGACGCCGTTTCGCACGACCACCCTGCGCCGCAGGGAATGGTCTTTGACCAGCTGAACACCCTGTTGGGGGAGGCGCTGCTGACGGGCGAAGCGGTCATTCGCAACCTCCCTGGTGCGGATCAGCGCGGCGCGGGTGGGGCACTGGGACATCCGACGCTCGCGGCCTGCCTGGGCCTGCCCATCCATGCTGCAGGCGAGTTGGTCGCCATGGTCGGCCTGGCCAACAGCCCGCTCGGGTATTCGCAGGCCGATGTGCAATTTTTGCAGCCGCTGCTCAGCACGGTGGGGCAGCTGGAGCTGGCGCGCCGGGCTGACGTGGTGCGCAGCGATGTCGAGACCCAGCTGGCGCGCACGACCGCGTTGCTGGCTGAAAAGACCCGTACCCTGGAAGTGACGCTGGCCAGCGTTTCCCAGGGCATCACGAAGGTGGATGCTACGGGGCGCATCCGTGTCTACAACCAGCGTTATCTGGAGCTGCTCGACTTGCCCGAAGAACTGCTCGCAACGCAGCCGCGGGTCGAAGAGGTGGTGCGTTTTCAGGCCGAGCGGGGAGATTTCGGGCCCGATTTCGAGTGGGTTGAAGCGCCCGCAAGGGCGTACGTGGCAGCGGAGCAGGCCGGGCGTATCGACGGCCTCGATGTGCCCGAAACCTACATCCGTAAAACCCGCGCCGGGAAGTTTCTGGAAATACGCTCCCGACTGCTGGAGGCCGGTGGCCGCGTGCGCACCTTCTCGGATGTGAGCGATTACCTGGGCACGCTGCAGGCGTTGCGCGAGAGCGAGGCGCGCTGGCGCAGCCTCACCCATCTTTCCTCGGACTGGTACTGGGAGCAGGACGCCGACTTCCGGTTTGTCCGGTTCGACGGCAG
>DAOPUP010000416.1:0-2534 GCA_035350655.1 Acidovorax sp.
GCCGCCCAGCACCTCAAGGCCCAGGGCCCGTGGCACTGCATCATTCACGCCGCAGGCATGCTGCATGGACCCCAAGGCCTGCCCGAAAAGCGCATGGCGCAGTTGAACTATGCGCAGATGGAAGCCACCTTCCGCACCAACACCTTCGGCCCCGCGCTGGTGCTGGCCCACTTTGCGCCGCTACTGCCCCGGCAAGGGCGCAGCCTGCTGGCCGTGCTCTCGGCCAAGGTGGGCAGCATTGGCGACAACCGCCTGGGCGGCTGGTACAGCTACCGTGCCTCCAAGGCTGCGCTCAACATGCTGCTCAAAACGGCGTCGATTGAAGTGGCCCGCACCCACCCGCAGGCCGTGCTGGCGGCGCTGCATCCGGGCACGGTCAATTCGGCGCTGTCGGCTCCGTTCAACGGGGCAGAAATTGGACGACCAGCCGCGGATGCGGCGGGGGACATGCTGCGGGTGCTCGACGGGCTGCCAGCGGAGCAAACCGGCAGCTTTCACGCCTACAGCGGCGAGCCACTGCCCTGGTGAGTCATGCCGCGGTTTGCTATCTTTTTGATATGGCTCGCGCGCTCCCATCAAGCGCTGGCGGCCGATTTGCCTTGAATGCCCGCGCCAGTGGATTCGATCAAATGGGCGGATAGACGCCAGTGCCGCCCGGCCACGCGGTGAGCACCTCAAACCCGCTGTCGGTTACGGCCACCATGTGTTCCCACTGGGCAGACAGAGAACGGTCCTGCGTCACCACCGTCCAGCCATCGGCCAGCTCTTTGGTTTCGCGCTGGCCTGCGTTGAGCATGGGCTCGATGGTGAAGACCATGCCTGCCTCCAGCCGCAGCCCCTGGCCGCGCCGTCCGTAGTGCAGCACCTGCGGTTCGTCGTGGTACACGGTGCCAATGCCGTGGCCGCAGTATTCGCGCACCACGCTGAACTTCTCGCGGTGCGCTACGGCGGCAATGGCGTGGCCCACATCGCCCAGCGTGGCGCCGGGCTTCACTTCGCGAATGCCTGCGCACAGCGCTTCGTACGTGGTGTGCACCAGCCGCTGTGCCAGCGTGCTGGGCGTGCCCACGCAGAACATGCGGCTGGTGTCGCCGTACCAGCCGTCTTTTTCCACAGCCACGTCAATGTTCACGATGTCGCCCTTTTTCAGCGTCTGCTGGGGCGACGGGATGCCGTGGCACACGACATGGTTCACCGAGGTGAGCACCGTCTTGGGGTAGCCCAGGTAGCCCACGTTGGCAGGCCGTGCGTCTTGCACGTTGACGATGTGGTCATGGCACAACTGATCCAGCGCCTCGGTGGTCACGCCCGGCACCACATGCGGCTCGATCATGGCCAGCACTTCGGCCGCCATCTGCGCTGCCCGCCGCGCCTTCACCAATTCATCGGCCGAGCGAATCGGCACCCCGCGATGTGTGCGCGCCATCAGTGCTGCTTTCCTGCGCGGGCGGGGGTTGTGGTTGCCGCCTTGTCCAGCTCGCCCCTCGCAGCCAGTGCTACATCCAGGCCACCGGCCAGCTCGGCGCGCACCAGCATCTGGCAAATCTCGCGGTGGTCCAGGTCGGGGTACATCTCGGCCAGCATGCCGACACGCATCCAATGCTCGGCCTGGGAGTTGATGGAACGGCTCAATGCGTTACTGGCCAAGCGCAGGTTCTCGTGCATTTGATCGGAAATTTTGACGATGCCCATGGTCTAAAAATATGTAAAACGTATGTTAATTGTATATATTTTGCTTATTCTTGCTGGGGCAATGCAGACTCCGCATGGCAAGGGGGGGTGATGCCAGGGCTGGGGCATCATTGGCTCCGTGCCCAGCGGCACTTTGAGAGATCGGCATGGGCATCAGCGACACATTGAGAATTTGGGCCAAGCGCATCAAGCGCGATGGGGTCACCCTGTGGTTTGCTGGCAAGCACCCCAAGACGCCTTGGTATGCCAAGGCGCTCGGGTTGTTTGTGGTGGCGTATGCGCTGAGCCCGATTGACTTGATCCCTGACTTCATCCCGGTGCTGGGCTATGTGGACAATGTGCTGCTGCTGGCGGGCTTGATCTGGCTGACGTTGCAGCTGTTGCCGCCCGATGTGCTGACCGAGTGCCGTGGCCAAGCCGATGTCTGGATGCAGACCCAGGGCGCCAAACCCCGCAGCATGGCAGGGGCGGTGCTGGTGGTGGCGTTGTGGCTGTTGGTGGGGGCCGCTTTGTGGGTGTGGTTGCGGCCCCTGGGTTGAAGGCTAATCTCCAGTGATGGGCGCTTGGGGTGATGGGCTGGATGAAAGGGCGCATGGACTACGCCTTTGGCATCGTCAACCAGCACCTGGTAAACCGGGCCTTCAAGGTGGGCGATCAGCCCACCATGGCCGACTTTTCTCTGTGCGGTTACATGTTCTACCCGCTGGAAGAAAGCGGCTACGACGTGGCCGCGAGCTACCCCCACATTCATGCGTGGCTGCAGCGCCTGCGCCAACTGCCCGGATGGGCCAGCCCCTACGACATGCTGCCTGGTGAGCGCATCCTGCCCAAGTGGTAACGGG
>DAOPUP010000417.1:0-2522 GCA_035350655.1 Acidovorax sp.
AAGAGCGCGCCATGCGCAACTTCGGCATGAGCAAGCCCGAGGGCTACCGCAAGGCGCTGCGCTTGATGAAGACGGCCGAGAAGTTCAAGCTGCCTGTGTTCACCTTTGTGGACACGCCGGGCGCCTATCCGGGCATCGACGCCGAAGAGCGCGGCCAGTCCGAGGCCATTGGCCGCAACATCTTCGAGATGGCGCAACTCGAGGTGCCCATCATCACCACCATCATTGGCGAAGGCGGCTCGGGCGGCGCGCTGGCCATCAGCGTGGGCGACCAGGTGGTGATGCTGCAATACGCCATTTATTCGGTGATCAGCCCTGAAGGATGTGCCTCCATCCTCTGGAAGACCAGCGACAAGGCCCAGGACGCTGCCGATGCGCTGGGCATCACCGCGCACCGCCTCAAGGCCCTGGGCCTGGTGGACAAGATTGTGAGCGAGCCTGTGGGTGGCGCACACCGCGACCCCAAGCAGATGGCTGCTTTCTTGAAGCGCGCGCTGGGCGACGCGTTCCGCCAGGTCGCCGATCTCAAGACCAAAGACTTGCTCGACCGCCGCTACGACCGCCTGCAAAGCTATGGCCGTTTCAGTGACACCAAGGCCGACAGCCGCTGATCCCGTGGTGCTGAAGGCCGCAGCCTTCTCTATGCCCCCGTGCCATGGCCCCGCAAGGGGCCTTTGCATTGGTGCGGGCGTTTTTTTTCTGCGGGCTGGGCGGGGGGCGCCATGACGCTGTCGTTCGACGCTGCCATCGCCGCTTTTGCGCCCGCATTGCCCCTGGCCGTTGGGCTGAGCGGTGGTGCCGACTCGACGGCCCTGCTGCTGGCCTGCGCACGGAAATGGCCGGGGCAGGTGCAGGCCATTCATGTGCACCATGGCCTGCAGGCTGCAGCCGACGATTTCGAGCAGCATTGCCGCGCGCTGTGCGAGCGTCTGCAGGTGCCGTTGACGGTGCAGCGCATCGACGCACGCCATGCACCAGGCGAAAGCCCAGAAGACGCGGCGCGCCGCGCAAGATACAAGGCTTTTGAAGCGGTAGTCCAATCTAATCAAGCACTTTCCGCTATTTATTCAATAGCGCTGGCGCAGCATGCGGATGACCAGGTCGAAACGCTGCTGCTGGCTTTGTCGCGCGGTGCCGGCGTGGCGGGCCTGGCCGCCATGCCCGCCCACTGGATGCGAAGCGGCATCTTCTGGCACCGGCCGCTGCTTCGGGTGGCAGGGGCGCAGGTGCGTGACTGGCTGCAGGCCCAGGGGCAGAGCTGGGTGGAAGACCCCAGCAATGCCGACGAGCGCTTCACGCGCAACCGTATCCGGGCGCGACTGCTGCCTGCGCTCGATGCCGCATTCCCATCGTTCCGGGACACGTTTGCGCGATCGTCCGGGCACGCCGCCGAGGCCAGCACCTTGTTGCTGGAGCTGGCGCAGCAAGACCTGCTGCAGGTGGGCACCCCTCCGCAACTGGCGCCTTTGCGGGCGCTGAACCGTGCCCGCCAGGCCAACCTGCTGCGCCATTGGTTGCGTGTGGCGCATGCCACCACGCCCACCACCGCGCAGCTGCATGAATTGCTGGACCAGCTGGAGGCCTGCAGCACGCGCGGCCATCGCATCCACATCAAGGTAGGGCGGGGATACGTGGTGCGATCGGGGTCGCAGCTCGGTTGGTACAATCCCAAGGTTTTGGTCTAACAACGGCACGAAAAACGGCGGCGCACCAAAACAGTATCCAACCTGCGCTGCAGGCTCCAGTTTCGTCACCCCAATATCCAATGGCATTGATCGTTCACAAATACGGCGGCACCTCGATGGGCTCCCCCGAGCGCATTCGCAACGTCGCCAAGCGCGTGGCCAAATGGGCGCGGGCCGGCCACCAGATGGTGGTGGTTCCCAGCGCCATGAGCGGAGAAACCAACCGCCTGCTTGGCCTGGCCAAGGAACTGGCGCCCGAGCGCGCCATGCAGGCCTACCACCGCGAACTGGACATGCTGGCCGCGACCGGCGAGCAGGCCTCGTCGGCTCTGCTGGCCATCGCGCTGCAGGCCGAAGGCATGCAGGCCGTCAGCTACGCTGGCTGGCAGGTTCCCATCCGTACCGACAGCAGTTACACCAAGGCGCGTATCGAGTCCATCGATGACCAGCGCGTACGCGGCGATCTGGCGGCTGGCAAGGTGGTCATCGTGACCGGCTTCCAGGGCATCGACGGCGAAGGCAACATCACCACGCTGGGCCGTGGTGGCTCTGATACTTCGGCCGTGGCCGTGGCGGCCGCCATGAAAGCCGACGAATGCCTGATCTACACCGATGTGGACGGCGTCTACACCACCGACCCGCGCGTCGTGCCCGAGGCGCGTCGCCTGCAAACGGTGAGTTTCGAGGAAATGCTCGAAATGGCCAGCCTGGGCTCCAAGGTGCTGCAGATCCGTTCGGTCGAGTTTGCGGGCAAATACAAGGTGCCCATGCGTGTGCTCTCGAGCTTCACGCCCTGGGACATCGACATCAACGAAGAAGCCAAGTCCGGCACGCTGA
>DAOPUP010000418.1:0-2517 GCA_035350655.1 Acidovorax sp.
CCGGCCAGCGCAAACTGCAGCTGCTGCCACAGCGCCTTGCGGCCGGCGTGGTCTTGCAGAATGCGCTTTTTCACGTAATCGAGGCCCACGCGGTTCACGTAGTGCACGGTGCGTTCCAGGTACCAGCCTTCCTGGCGGTAGAGCTCGCAGAACGCCCCGGTGTACTCCAGCACTTCCTCTGCGGTCTTGAGCTTTGTGAAGAAATGCGCCACCTCGGTCTTGATGCCGCCGTTGCCCGCGATGACCATTTCCCAGCCGCTGTCCACGCCGATGATGCCCACGTCCTTGATGCCCGCCTCGGCGCAGTTGCGCGGGCAGCCGCTCACCGCAAACTTCACCTTGTGCGGCGCGTACATGCCCACAAAGGCGCGCTCCAGGTCCTTGCCCATCTGCGTGCTGTCCTGCGTGCCCATGCGGCACCATTCGCTGCCCACGCAGGTCTTGACGGTGCGCAGGGCCTTGGCATAGGCGTGGCCGCTGGGCATGCCGATGTCTTTCCATACGGCCTGCAGGTCTTCTTTCTTTACGCCCAGGAGGTCGATGCGCTGGCCGCCCGTGACCTTGACGGTGGGGATCTGGTACTTGTCCACCACATCGGCAATGCGGCGCAGCTCGTCGGCCGTGGTCTCGCCGCCCCACATGCGCGGGATCACGCTGTAGGTGCCGTCTTTCTGGATGTTGGCGTGCGACCGTTCGTTGATGGCGCGGCTTTGCGGGTCGTCCTTGGCCTCTTTGGGCCAGGTGCTGATGAGGTAGTAGTTAACGGCGGGGCGGCAGCTGGCGCAGCCGTTGGGCGTCTTCCATTCGAGAAACCGGAAGGTGTCGGCAATGGAGAGCAGCCTGTGCGTGCGGATCGCATCGCGCACCGCCTGGTGGCCATGCTCGGTGCAGCCGCACAGGGCCTTGGTCTTGGGCGTGGGGCTGTAGTCGCCACCGGCCGTGAACAGGAGGATCTGCTCCACCAGCCCGGTGCACGAGCCGCAGCTGGCGCTGGCCTTGGTGTGCTTGCGCACCTCATCGAGCGTGAACAGGCCCTTGTCCTTGATGGCCTTGCAGATGGCGCCCTTGGTCACGCCATTGCAGCCGCAGACCTCGTCGCTGTCGGCCATGGCAGAGGCTTGGCTCTGGCCCTGGTGGCCGGTGTCGCCCAGGTGCGATTCGCCGAACATGAGCTTGTCGCGGATATCGCCCACGCTGCGGCCGTCGCGCAGCAGCTTGAAGTACCAGCTGCCGTCCACGGTGTCGCCATAGAGGCACGCGCCCACGAGCTTGTCGTCCTTGATGACGAGCTTCTTGTACACGCCACCGCCCTCGGCACAGGGGTCGCTCATCACGATTTCCTCGGTGCCTTCTCCACCCTGGAAGTCGCCGGCCGAAAACAGGTCGATGCCCGTCACCTTGAGCTTGGTCGAGGTGAGCGAGCCCTGGTAGCGGCCGATGCCGAACTCGGCCAGGTGGTTGGCCAGCACCTTGCCCTGCTCGAACAGCGGCGCCACCAGACCATAGGCAATGCCCCGGTGCGCCGCGCATTCGCCCACGGCGTAGATGCGCGCATCGGTGGTGGTTTGCAGCGTGTCGCTCACCACAACGCCGCGGTTCACGTGTAGGCGCATCTTTTCGGCCAAGGCGGTGTTGGGGCGTATGCCCACGGCCATCACCACGAGGTCAGCGGGCACCTCGGTGCCGTCCTTGAACTTCACGGCAGTCACGCGGCCTTCGGCGTTGCCGACCAGCTCCTGCGTCTGTGCCTTCATCAAGAACTGCATGCCGCGCTCGGCCAGCGACTTTTGCAGCATCCTGCCCGCCACGTCGTCGAGCTGGCGCTCCATCAGCCAGTCGCCCACATGCACCACGCTCACCTGCATGCCGCGTTTCATGAGGCCGTTGGCCGCTTCCAGCCCCAGCAGGCCACCGCCGATGACCACCGCGTGCCGGTAGGTGGCGGCGGCGTTGATCATGGCCTGGGTGTCGGCAATGTCGCGGTAGGCCAGCACGCCTTTCAGGTCCTTGCCCGGGATGGGCAGGATGAACGGGTTGGAGCCCGTGGCCAGGATGAGGCGGTCGTATTCGGCGGTAATGGTCTCGCCCGCTGCATTGGTGGCGTGAACGGCGCGGTGCACGCGGTCCACGTCGGTCACGGTGAAGCCGGTGTGCAGCGTGATGTGGTGGTCGGCGTACCACGGCCAGTCGTTGAGGATGATCTCGTCGAGGGTCTGCTCGCCCGCCAGCACGGGCGACAACAGGATGCGGTTGTAGTTGGGGTGCGGCTCGGCGCCAAACACCGTGATGTCGTACAGGTCGGGCGCAATCTTCAGCAGCTCTTCGAGCGTGCGCACACCGGCCATGCCGTTCCCCACCATCACCAGCCTGGATTTTTTCATCGGGACCCCCGTAGGCGTTTCAGAAAAACAAAAAGGCGTCCGCACGGCGCGCTGGCCTGGTAGCCAACACACTCGCAGGGACGCCATCGTCTTCGTCAGCCCAATCCGCCATTGCACCGGGCCGAACATGCGGCCT
>DAOPUP010000419.1:0-2502 GCA_035350655.1 Acidovorax sp.
CCTGCACCAGCCACCGCGCATGAACCAGGTCACGCTGCGCAGCGGCCGGCCGCTGGCCCCGCCCGGGGCGGGGCAGGGCCGCAGCGACAGCGCCATCGATGCACTGGTGTCCGAGGGCTTTGCCAGCGTGCGCGGTCTGCACCCGGGTGACGAGCTGACGGCGCAGGTCAACGGCAAGCAGCGGCAGCTGCGCATCGTGGGCACTGCGCTCTCGCCCGAGTTCATCTTCGCCGGCCTCGCGGGCATGCCCGACATGCGCGGCTTCGGCGTCTTTTGGGTGGACCGCGAGGCCCTGGCCGCCGCCTACGACATGCAGGGCGCATTCAACCGCGTGGCCGTCAAGCTGGCGCCGCAGGCCTCGGAGCCTGCCGTGCTCGACGGCCTTTCGCGCCTGCTCGCGCCCTATGGCGGGCGCGACGCCCGAGGCCGCGCGGACCAGGCATCGCACGCCATGCTCAACAACGAGATCAAGGAGATGCATGTCATGGGCACCGTGCTGCCCGCCATCTTCCTGGCTGTGGCGGCCTTTCTGCTGCATGTGGTGCTGTCGCGCCTGGTGTCCACGCAGCGTGAGCAGATCGCGGCGCTCAAGGCCCTGGGCTATGCCAATGCGGCCATCGCCGGGCATTACCTCAAGCTCGTGGCGCTGATCGTGGCTGTGGGGCTGGTACTGGGCGTGGCGCTGGGCGACTGGCTGGGCACTCTGCTGACCCGGCTCTACATGGAGTTCTTCTTTTTTCCGGTGTTTGAGCACCGCATCGCGCCCTGGCTGATTCTGGTGGGCGTCTGTGTGACCAGCGCAACGGCTCTGCTGGGCACGCTCAGCGCCGTGGGGGCCACCGTGCGACTGGCGCCGGCCGAAGCCATGCGCCCGCCGGCGCCCGGCCTGTACCGTCGCACCACGCTGGAGCGCCTGGGCGTGCAGCGCATCCCGCCGGCGCTGCGCATGATCCTGCGCAACATGGAGCGCAAGCCCCTGCGGACCTTTCTGACCATCGGCGGCACGGCGGCGGCGGTGGCCATCGTCATCATGGGCAACTTCTTTCGCGACGCCATCGACCACATCGTCGATACCACCTTCCACTTGTCGATGCGCAGCGATGTGAACGTGTGGATGGCCGAGCCCGTGGATGCACTGGCCCAACTGCAACTGGCGCGCCTGACTGGTGTGCACCTCGTGGAGCCCACGCGCAGCGTGGCGGTGCGCATCACCCATGGGCACCGCAGCGAGCGCGTGGGCCTGCAGGGCGTGTCGCAGGGCGCGCAGCTGCAGCGCATCATCGATGTGGACGGCCGGCAAAGCCCTGTGCCGGCCACCGGCCTGCTTCTCACCGACCGGCTGGCCGATAAGCTTGGCGTGCGCGTGGGCGATACGGTGCAGGTGGAGGTGCTGGAAGGCCGCCAGCGCATGCTTGATGTGCCGGTGCAGGCCACGGTGCGCGAGATGATGGGGCTCAACGCCTATGTGCAGCGCGACACGCTGAACCGTTGGCTGCAGGAGGGCGATGTGGCATCGCAGTTCGCCGTGGCACTGGAGCCCGGCACCGAAGCCCGCTTTCTGGAGGCCACCAAGGCGCTGCCGCGCGTCGCGGGTGCCTTCAGCAAGGCCACGCTGCTGCGCAACATGCAGGATGTGAGCGCACGCAATGTGCGCATCATGAGTACCATCCTCACGCTGTTCGCGGCCGTGATCGCCGTGGGCGTGGTCTACAACAATGCGCGCATCGCTCTGGCCGAGCGCACCTGGGAGCTGGCCAGCCTGCGCGTGCTGGGCTTCACACGCGGCGAGGTGTCGGCGCTGCTGCTGGGCGAGCTGGCCATTGGCATCGCACTGGCGCTGCCGCTGGGTATGGCCCTGGGATGGGGACTGGTGCACCTGGTGGTGACGCTGCTCAAGAACGACCAGTTTCTCTTCCCGGTGGTGATCAGTGCGCGCACCTATGCCTGGGCGGGGCTGTGCGTGGTGGCAGCTGGCGTGGCAAGTGCCCTTGTGGTGCGGCGGCGGATCGACCAGCTTGACATGGTGGGTGCGCTCAAGACGCGCGAATGAGCCAGAGCGGACAGGACAAGGACAACAGCGATGCAGAAGAAGACATGGATGGTGGGCGCCGGCGCGGTGCTGCTGCTGGGGGCGTTGCTGGCCTGGGCGTTCGCGCCCCGGCCGGTGCCGGTGGAGGTGGCGAGCGTGGTGCAGGGCCGCTTCGAGGCGGGCATCGACGAGGATGCCAAAACCCGCCTGCGCGACCGCTACAGCATCTCGGCGCCGCTGGCCGGGCGGCTTGCGCGCATCGTGCTGCGCGAGGGCGACGCGGTGCAGGCGGGCGACGTGGTGGCGCGCATCACCCCCGCCATGCCCGCTCTTCTTGACGAGCGCAGCCTGCGCGAGCAGCAGGCACGGATCACGGCGGCCCAGGCCAATGTGCAGCGCGCTGCCGTGCGCATCGAGCGCAGCCGCGTGGCGCAGGAGCAGGCCCGCAACGACCTGCGCCGCAGCGAGCAGCT
>DAOPUP010000420.1:0-2492 GCA_035350655.1 Acidovorax sp.
CGCTGGTTGAAACCGGGCGTGTGCAGGTCGGCCGCCTGCTTGGCTTGCAGCAGCTTGGGGTAGATGGCCTTGGGCGCGACCAGAAATCCGATGCGCAGGCCCGGGGCCAGCACCTTGGAAAACGAGCCCATATAGATGCAGCCGTCGGGGTTGCGGGCGGTCAGGGGCGCGGGTGGGGCCTCGCCAAACCACAGGTCGCCATAGGGGTTGTCTTCGATCAGCGGAATGTTCAGCTCGGCCGCCTTGGCCACCAGCGCGGCGCGGCGCGCCTCGGTCATGGTGCGGCCCGTGGGGTTCTGGAAGTTGGGCAGCACATAGGCCAGGCGGGCCTTGTCGGCGCCGGTGCCCACCTTGGCGGCAAAGTCGTCCACCAGAATGCCGTCGTCGTCGCTGGCCACGCTCACGGCCAGCGGTTCTTGCGGCGCAAAGGCCTGCAGCGCGCCCAGGTAGGTGGGCGTTTCCACCAGCATGCGGCTGTCCTTGTCGAGAAACACCTTGCCGATCAGATCGAGCGCTTGTTGCGAGCCGGTGGTGATGAGCACCTGGTCCGGGTCCACCGCCCAGGGCAGCATGTCGGCCACGGCCTGGCGCAGGGGTGCAAAGCCTTCGCTGGTGGCGTATTGCAGGGCGGCCGCGCCGTCGCGTGCCATCACGGTGTTGCAGGCCGCGGTGAACTCCTGAAGAGGGAACGCCTTGGGCGAGGGCAGGCCGCCGGCCAGGCTGATGATGCCGGGCTTGTCGGTCAGTTTGAGGATCTCGCGGATTGCCGAGGGGTTCATCTTGGCGGCGCGTGCAGCCAGGGTCCAGTTCGTCATGCAGTCATCTCCAGTGGGCGCCCGGCCGGGGCGCGCTTGTCGTTCAATTCAAAGAGCCGTGGTGTGGCGGTGTGCCGGCCTGCGGGGGGTGCGATGGGTCCGCACTGTAACCCGCCGTGGGGCCGGTCCCTTGGGTGCGATGCCATCGTCATCCGGGTCTGGGCCGCGCCCGCACCGGCATGCGGCGGCCCAGCAGCACGGTGGTCATCACGGCCAGGCCAAAGCCCACGCTGACCGCGTCCAGCTTCTCTCCCAGCAGGGGCACGGCCAGCAGCATGCCCAGAAAGGGTTGCACCAGTTGCACCTGGCTCACGCGCACCGTGCCGCCCAGCGCCAGGCCCCTGTACCAGGCAAAAAAGCCCAGCCACATCGAAAACACCGACACATAGGCAAAGCCAGCCCAGGCTGGCGCGGGCAGATGCGCTGCGGGCCACGACAGCGCAGCCAGCGGCACCGTGGCGGGCAGCGAGATCACCAGCGCCCAGCAGATCACGAACTCGGCCCGCATGTGCTGCGACAGCCGCGCGCCAAAGCCATAGCCCACCGCGGCGCAGAGCATGGCGCCCAGCAGCAACAGATCGGCTGGGTGCAGCGCCAGCCCGGCACTGCCCGAATGCAGCACGGCAAAACCCACCACCAGGCCGGTGCCCAGCACCGCGCAGGCCCAGAACGCCGGCGACGGGCGCTGGCGGTGCAGCAGCGCGCCCACGGCCGCAGTGGCCAGCGGCAGCACGCCCACGATCACGCTGGCATGCACGGCGCTGACATGGCGCATGGCCACCGAGGTCAGCAGCGGAAAGCCGAACACCACGCCGAGCGCCGTCAGCAGCAGTGGCCAGGCGTCGGCGCGCTGCGGCAGCGGTGCCCGCAGGGCCAGCAGCAGCGCCCCCGACAGCAGCCCGGCCAGGGCCGCGCGCCCCATGGCGATGAACTGGCCGGACATCAGCGGCGCATCGGGCGTGCCCACGGCCAGACGGGTCATGGGCAGGGTCAGGGCAAAAATCGTGACGCCGAGCAGGCCCAGGGCCAGCCCGCGGGCCTCATGGGGGCGGGCAGGGTGGGCGTGGGGCGCGGTCATGCGCGCACCATCCATGCGGCCGTGGCGACCAGCACGCAGCCCATGGCGCGGTTGAACCACAGCAGGCGCCGGCCGCGCGCCAGCCAGTGGCGCAGCAGCGCGCCCACGGCGGCATACAGAAAATTGCTGGACAGTGCAAACAGGGCCATCACCGGCAGCACCACGGCCAGGCGCTGCAGGCTGTCCTCGCGCCCGATGATCCAGCCCGCCACGATGGTCAGCGACAGCAGCCAGGCCTTGATGTTCACGAACTGCAGCGCCGCGCCTTGCCAGAAGCCCACATCCATGCGGGTGGCGTCGGCCTCGCCCAGCTGGCCGCTCTGGCTGAGCTTCCAGGCCAGCCACACCAGGTAGGCAATGCCCACGGCCTTGATGCCCCAGCGCAGCGCGGGCACCGCCAGCACCGCGGCCCCCAGGCCGCCCGTGCACAGCAGCAGCAGCGCGATCCAGCCCACGGGCACGGCGCAGACAAAGCGCATGGCGTGGCGCAACCCCCGGTTGGCCGCCAGCGCGGTGGACAGCGTGGTGTTGGGGCCGGGGCTGAAGCTCATGGCGGTGGCCAGTGCCAGCAGGGCAGTGAATTCAACAGGTGGCATGGC
>DAOPUP010000421.1:0-2481 GCA_035350655.1 Acidovorax sp.
TCGCTGCACACATTGCCGCTGGCGCCCGGCGCATAGGGGCAGCCGCCCAGGCCGCCCAGCGAGGCATCGAAGCGGTGGGCACCCGCATCAATGGCGGCCAGCACATTGGCCAGGCCCATGCCGCGCGTGTTGTGAAAGTGCAGGGTGAACTCCACACCCGGCCAGCGCGCACGGGCCGCCGCCGTGAGCTGGTGCACCTGCGTGGGGTAGGCCATGCCCGTGGTGTCGCACAGCGTGATGCCGCGCACGCCCAGGTCCACAAAGCGCTGCACCCAGCCCAGCACCTCGGCCGGGGCCACCTCGCCCTCCATGGGACAGCCGAACACGCAGGACAGCGACACATTCACCGCCACCTTGGCGCCCTGCGCCAGGGCCACCACCTGCGCCAGGCTGGCAAATGACTGCGCGCGCGCCATGCGCAGATTGGCCAGGTTGTGCGTTTCGCTGGCCGACATGACGAGGTTGAGCTCGTCGGTGCGCGCCTCGATGGCGCGCTCAGCTCCCCGCATGTTGGGCACCAGGGCGCTGTACACCGTGCCCGGTCGGCGCGTGATCTCGCGCATGACGATCTCGGCATCCTTGAGCGCCGGGATGGCCGTGGGCGAGGTGAACGAGGTGACCTCGATCTTGGACAGGCCCGCGCTCGACAGCGCATCCACCAACGCGATCTTGTCCTCGGTGGGCACAAAGACCGGCTCCATCTGCAGGCCATCGCGCGTGCCCACTTCCTGCAGGTGGATGCGGCGCCCCGCGCCTTGCCAGACGGTGTGGGTCGTGCTCATTGAATCACCCCCTTGCTGCGCAGCAGCGCAATCTGCGCGGGCGTGAGGCCCGCTTCGGCCAGCACGGCGTCGGTGTCGTCACCTAGGCGTGGCGCACTGCTGCGGATGGTGCCGGGCGTGGCCGAGAGCTTGGGCACGATGCCAGGCACCTCTACGGTATAGCCATCACGCGTGGTCTGCGAGAGCAGCATGTCGCGGGCGCGGTAATGCGGGTCTTCGGCGATGTCCTTGGCGGTGTAGACCTTGCCGGCGGGCACACGGGCCGCGCCCAGGGCATCGAGCACCTGCGGCACACTGCGCTGCGCGCTCCAGGCGCCAATGGCGGCGTCGATCTCTTGCACACGGGCCACGCGGCCCGCGTTGTCGGCCAGATCCGGTGCCGCGCCCAGGTCCGGCCGGCCGATGGCCTCCATCAGCCGCTTGAAAATGCTGTCGCCATTGCCCGCCACCAGCACCCAGCCATCCTGGCAAGGGTAGGCATTGGAGGGCGCAATGCCCGGCAGCGCGCTGCCTGCGGCCTCGCGCACGGCGCCGAAGGCGCTGTATTCGGGAATCAGGCTCTCCATCACGTTGAAAACGGCTTCGTGCAGCGCCACATCGATCACCTGGCCCTGGCCGCCGTTGACCTTGCGGTGGTACAGCGCCGTGAGCACGCCGATGGTGCCGTGCAGCGCCGCCAGCGTGTCGCCAATCGACACGCCCACGCGCACCGGCACGCGGCCGGGCTCGCCCGTCAGGTGGCGCAGGCCGCCCATGGCCTCGCCAATGGCGCCAAAGCCCGGCAGGTCGCGGTAGGGGCCGGTCTGGCCGTAGCCCGAGATGCGCAGCATCACCAGGCCGGGGTTGAGCGCGTGCAGCTCCTCGGGCGACATGCCCCAGGCTTCGAGCGTGCCGGGGCGAAAGTTCTCGACCAGCACATCGGCCTCGGCAATCAGCTGGCGCGCTATTGTTTGGCCTTCCTTCTGGCGCAGGTCCAGCGCCACCGAGCGCTTGTTGCGCGACTGCACCTGCCACCACACCGAGGTGCCTTCCTTGATCAGACGCCAGTTGCGCAGCGGGTCGCCGCCGGACGCCCCGGGTCGTCTCGGGTCTGCGGGCGCTTCGATCTTGATCACATCGGCACCGAATTCACCCAGCGTCTTGCCGCAAAACGGCCCGGCGATCAACTGGCCCATTTCGACCACGCGCACGCCAGCGAGCGCGGCAGGGGTAGGAAGTGATTGCGAGGAATCCATACAGTGCTGTCTCCGCAGGCAGTCCGCCTGAGTGGTCTTGGCCCGCATCATGCGCATGCCCGCCCCGGCCGTAAAACGCTGATGCGCGAAGCTGCCATCGCAAACCGGCATGGCAGCAGGGTAGGATCGGCACCCCATGAAACTCGACCCTGTCTCCCTGCGCCTGTTTGTGGCCGTGATGGAAGAAAGCACCATTGCCGCCGCTGCGGCGCGCGAACACCTGGCGGCATCGGCCGTGAGCCGCCGCCTGGCCGATCTGGAAGCCGCGCTGCAGGTGGAACTGTTCACCCGCAGCAACCGGGGCACCGAGCCCACGGCCGCAGCGTTTGCCCTGCTGAACCTGGCGCGTGGCGTGCTCAACGACCTCGATGGCATTGCCAGCCAGATGCGCGACTACGGCAGCGGTGTGCGCGGCCATGTGCGCGTGGTGGCCAACATCTCGGCCATCACGCAGTTTCTGCCCG
>DAOPUP010000422.1:0-2478 GCA_035350655.1 Acidovorax sp.
GGGATGGGCTCCTTGCCGAAGGGGCTGTCGTGGTAGACCAGCGCGATCTTCTTGCCCTTGAGCTTGTCCAGGCCACCTGCGGTCTTGCCGATATGCTGGATCAGGATGTCGGCACCGGTCCAGTAGCTGCCCATGTAGGGGAAATTCCACTTGAAGGCCTGGCCGTCCTGCGCGACCGACAGGCCGTAGCCCAGCGTCATCAGCGGAATTTTGTCCACTGGCGCCTTTTCTGTCAGTGCGAAAGTGATGCCGGTGGCCTGGGGGTCGAACAGCGAGACGCCGGGTTTGCTCTTGAGACGCTCATAGCATTCCACGCCGCGGTCGGTGGCGTAGCCGGTTTCGCATTCTTCAAAGGTGAGTTTCACGCCGTTGATGCCACCGTCGCGCGCGTTGATCATCTTGATGTAGTCCTGCTTGCCGTTGGCCCATGGCACGCCGTTGGGTGCGTAGGGACCGGTGCGGTACGACAGCAGCGGGAAGAACTGCTCCTTGGCTTGCGCGAAGGCAGTGGTCGTCATGGACGAAGCGCCTGCAGCGACCACGGCAGCGGCGATCACGATTTTCGAAAGCTTCATGGATGTCTCCTTTAATGAATGTGTTGAAGCACGAGCGGGAACTTGAACCTTGGATCGCAGTGGGCGCGGCCCGGCGGCCCGACGCCGAGCAAGGGCCGCCCCGCAGCGAGAGAGGGGGGTGAAGGCGCGAAGCGAATCGGGGTGGCCCATATCAATGCGGGAAGGGCCACAGCCGCAGCTTTTGTTTGGCCGTGGACCACAGCTTGGCCAGACCGTGGGGCTCCACGATCAGGAACCAGACGATGAGGGCGCCAAAAATCATCAGTTCGGCGTGCGACACACCGGCGGTGGAAATCTCGATGCCAAACATGCCCAGGAGGGCGGGCAGGAACTGGTTGAGCACGATGGGCAGCACCACGATGAAGGCCGCACCAAAAAAGCCGCCCATGATGGAGCCCAGGCCACCAATGATCACCATGAACAACAGTCGGAAAGAAATTTCGACGGAGAACGCGGCCGGCTCCCAGGCGCCCAGGTGCACGAAGGCCCACAAAGCGCCCGCCATGCCAATGATGAAAGAGCTCACGGCAAATGCACTGAGTTTGGCGTACATGGGGCGGATGCCAATCACGGCAGCCGCAACGTCCATGTCCCGGATGGCCATCCACTCGCGGCCGATGGCGCCGCGCACCAGGTTCTTGGCCAGCATGGCCACCACCACCAGCAAGGCCAGGCAAAAGAGGTACTTGCTCGCGGCGCTGTCGATGGGCATGCCCATGACCTGCAGGTTGTTCACCGACACCGAGCCGGAGTCGGAGTTGTTGGTGAACCACTTGATGCGCAGAAACATCCAGTCGCTGAAGAACTGTGCCGCCAGCGTGGCCACCGCCAGATAAAGGCCTTTCACACGCAGGCTGGGCAGTCCGAAGAGGATGCCGAAAAAGGTGGCGCACAGCCCACCCAGGATGAGGGCCGGGATGAGTGGCAGGCCCGGGATGCGCACGAAGAAGTTGTATGCGCCATAGGCGCCCACTGCCATGAAGGCACCCGAGCCCAGAGAAATCTGCCCGCAGTAACCCACGAGGATGTTCACGCCCAGGGCCGCCATCGACATGATGACCAGCGGGATCAGGATGGCGCGGTAAAAATAATCGGTGGCCAGCATGGGCACCACCAGGAAGGCCACAGCCAGCAGCAGGGCGATGGCGATGCGGTCCTGGGCGATCGGGAAGACCTGCTGGTCAGCCCGGTAGCTGGTCTTGAACTGGCCGTTTTCGCGGTAGAGCATAGGTTCTCTCCTGGTTGTTCTTGGTGGCATTCAGACGCGGTCGATGATCTTCTCGCCGAACAGTCCCTGCGGACGGAACAGCAGGAACACCAGCGCCAGCACATAAGCAAACCAGATTTCGATGCCGCCGCCCACGAAGGGGCCGAGGTAAACCTCGGACAGCTTCTCGCCCACGCCGATGATCAGGCCGCCGAGAATGGCGCCAGGCACCGAGGTGAGGCCGCCCAGAATCACCACCGGCAGTGCGCGCAACGCCACCGTGGTGAGCGAGAACTGCACACCGAGCTTGGAGCCCCAGATCATCCCGGCGACCAGCGCCACGACACCGGCCACGCACCACACGATGACCCAGATGCGGTTGAGCGGAATGCCGATGGACTGTGCCGCCTGGTGGTCGTCGGCCACAGCGCGCAGCGCACGGCCTGTCTTGGTCTTCTGGAAGAAGATGCTCAGTACCACCACCAGTGCTGCCGCAATGCCGGCGGCGATCACGTCTTCTTTGTTGACCAGCACACCGCCTTCGAACATGGATTCCAGCAGGAACACGGGGTCCTTGGGCATGCCGATGTCGATCTTGTAGATGTCGCTGCCGAAGAAGGTCTGGCCCAGGCCTTCGAGGAAGTAGGTGATGCCCAGCGTGGCCATGAGCAGCGTGGCGCCTTCCTGGTTGACCAG
>DAOPUP010000423.1:0-2467 GCA_035350655.1 Acidovorax sp.
CGCGCGTCTGGCTGGCGGCCAGCACGAACAGGTTGTCGCACTGCTTGTCCTTGATGAGTGCCTGGTTCAGGTTGGCCTCGCCCTGGATCACGTTGATGAGGTCATACACCACGCGGCGCTCGCAGCCCATGATGAGGTCGAGGTTGCGCAGGCCGACATCAAAGTCGATCACGGCGGTCTTGTGGCCGCGCAGGGCGAGGCCGGAGGCAAAGCTGGCACTGGTGGTGGTCTTGCCCACGCCACCCTTGCCCGAGGTCACGACGACGATTTTGGCCATGTGTTGCTGATTCTCTGTGGGGTTGATACGAATGAATATTCAGGCCAGCGGCTCGATGAGGAGCTTCTCGCCTTCGAGCCGCACCTGGGCTGGCTTGCCACGCACATCGGCGGGCAATTCGGTTTCGGTGGTGCGGTAGATGCCGGCGATGGAGACCAGTTGCGGCTCCAGGCAGGTAGAGAAGATGCGGGCTTCGGTATTGCCGCGCGCACCGGCAATGGCACGGCCGCGCAGCGGTGCATAGACGTGGATGTTGCCGTCGGCAATCACCTCGGCGCCAAAGCTCACCACGGCCATCACCACCAGGTCGGCGCCGCGCGCATAGACCTGCTGGCCCGAGCGCAGCGGCTTGTCGACCACCACCGTGTTGGGGCCGGCCATGGGCACTTCGCGCACCACTTCGACCTCATGCACCACCTCGCGGATGACCTCGCGCACTTCTGGCACGGGGGCTTCGGCACGGGCCGGTGGGGCATCGGGCGCCAGCGCCAAGCCTGCGGCACGCGCCGCTGCCATCTGGGTCGCACTGCCGCCGCGCACGGCCACCGGCAAGGTGCTGTGGCGGCGCAGCTGGGCCGTGATGGCAGCAAAGTCGATCGGCTCTGGCGCTTCGCGAAGGGGGGCCAGGTCAATCAGCACCGGATCGTTGTCAAAAAAGCCCGGGTCGTCGGCCACGCGCTCGGCCAGGTCGGCGGCAAACTGCGCGGCGTCGGTGGTCTTGAGCACCACCGCCACCACGGGCAGAGAAGCGCTTTTGAGGTCAAAGCTGGTGCGGACTTGTTCCGGCATGTATCGCCTGGTTGGATCGGAAAAAGGCGGACCGCTGCGGGCCGCCCGTGACAAAGGGCAAAGTGTAGCGTGCTGCTCCCGGCTTTCCGGGGGAATTCACGGATGCGGCGGCATGGGCGGCAGGGCCGCACCACAATGGTGGCAAAAGCGCGCCTCCGACAGATGGCCTTCGGTCAGGCACTCGGCACAACGCCGCGCGACGGCCCCCCCCTGGGCCAGGCGCTGCGAGGTGATCTCTGCCGTGACGATGCCCGTGGGCACCGCCAGGGTGCCCCAGCCCAGCAGCATCATCAGCGAGGTAATGATCCGCCCCAGCTCGGTTTTGGGCGTGATGTCACCGTAGCCGGTGGTGGTCATCGTGGTAGCCGCCCAATACACCGCGGTGACGATGGAGTCAAAGCCATTGGCCGGCCCTTCGACCACGTACATCAGCGTGCCCAGCACCAGCACCACCATGGCCACGGCGCTGACGAAGACCGTGACCTTGCGCCGGCTGGCGCGCAGCGCGCGACCCAGGCTCTGGTACTCCGTCATGTAGGCCGTGAGCTTGAAGATGCGAAAGATGCGCATCAGCCGCAACACCCGCACATCGATCAGCACATGCAGCTCGGGGAAGAACAGCGCCAGGTAGGTAGGCAGCAGCGCCACCAGGTCCACGATGCCGAAAAAGCTCAGCGCATACCGCAGGGGTTGGCGCAAGCAGGCCAAGCGCGCCAGGTATTCAACGGTGAACAAGGCGGTGAACAGCCACTCCAGCGCGATGAACTCCCCATGCCAGCGCGCTTGCATGCGCGGCATGCTGTCGGCCACCACCACGACCACGCTGAGCAGGATCAGAACGATCAGGGCGATGTCAAAAGCACGCCCCGCGCGGGTGTCGTTCTCGAAAATGACGGCATACAGCCGCAAGCGCCAGCCCGTCAACGGCAGTTCGGCCTCAGTGCGCTCGGAAGGAACGGAAGTCATGGCAGCGCCAGAAAAAGAGTCTCGGTGCAGACACTGTAGCGTGCCGCAGTGGTGGACATCGTTCGGTTCAAGTGCCAGCCCGCAGCTTGGTGATGGGGTCGGAATAGGGATGACGAATGCAGCCGGTGCAACAGGTGCAGGCAGCTATGTGGAAAACAGCACCCACCAACACAAAGGGGCACGCCGCCCTGAACGCCCGTCCATGGCGCCGCCGCTGGCTCACAACTTGGGAATGCGAATCCGGCTGATCATCAGCGAGCCCGACACCGCGAACAGCAGCACCAGCGGGTGCAGCGTGAAGCCACCGATCAGCAGCTTGCCGAACCACAGCTGCTCGCGCACCGCGCCCATGGAGCCGGCCAGGGCCAGCAGCCCTACAAGCACGATGGAGGTGGGAATCGGCGTGCCTTCAAAGTATTTCACCTTGCCGTCGTC
>DAOPUP010000424.1:0-2466 GCA_035350655.1 Acidovorax sp.
TGCCGTCTGGCGCGCAAAGCCGCCCAGTTCCACCTGCGTGGCCACGCCGTCGAGCGTCAGCTCGGTGGCGGCAAACGCATCGAGCTGCGAGTGGTGGTCGTTGATGTGGGCGATGTTCAGCTCGATGGGCTTGAAGCTGGGGGCATCGTCACTGCCGCCGCAGGCGACCAGGCCCAGGGCGAGTGCACCCGTCAGGGCCAGGGCGAGCGGGCGGCGGGGCAAGGAAAACGGAACGTGCAGGTGCATGAAGGGCCTTCGGTAATGTGACAACTTGAAACGACAAAGGCGCAGTGTTTTGGTGCTGCATGACGACCGTATGACAGCGCGCGCTAGGCGCTGAAAAAAGCCCTGCGTGCCGCCCCTTGTCTGCCATGGGGTGCATGGCGGCCTGTCATCAACACGTCATGGCCGGCGCTTACCTTATGTCCATTGCTCTGTTGAACAACCGTGATTGCCATGCCGAACCTTGCCCTGCCTCCACTGAATACGACCATTGCCGCCGTGCTGACCGTGACCGCTTGCGCCTGGGGTCTGCCTGCCGCCACGCTGGCTGCCTGACGCATCCTTGCCCTGGGCGGCCCGGCGCATCCAGCCACCGTGGGCGTTGCCCCATGCCAGGCCTGACAATTCGGTGTTTGCCTTCTTGTCTGCATTGCGCCGCCATGTCCGCCCCTGTTTTGCCCCCTCCATCGGTGCGCCTGCGTGCGCTTGCACACCGCGACCTGGCAGATCTTGTGGCCGTGCAGCGGGCCTGCTATGGCCCGGCCCTGGTCGAAAGCGCCGAGGTGTTTGCGCGCCGCCTGGCCAGCCCTGCCAATTGCTCGCTGGTGCTGGAGCACGATGGACAGGTTTGCGCCTATCTGGCGGCCTACCGCTCGGCGTTGGGCAAGGTGACGCCGCTGCACGGCGATTTCGAGGCGCCGTTGCAGGTCGATACGCTGTACCTGCATGACATGGCCGTGTTGCCCGCTTTTGCAGGGCGGGGCCTTGCCCAGGCGCTGCTGCGGTCGCTGTGGGACCACGCGGCGGCGCAGGGCCTGCGGCACACGGCACTGGTCTCGGTGCAGGATTCGCACACCTATTGGGCGCGGCATGGCTATGCCCCAACCCCTTTGCGTGACGCCATCCAGGGTGCGCGCCTGGCCAGCTATGGCGCGGGCGCGGTTTACATGGCACGCGCCATCGCGGTGGAACCCCGTTCGCCCTCCGCGCGCTGACGACTTTGCTGCACCGCAGGCCGCACCTGTCAAGCCAGCGTCATGGTGCATTCACAGGCAAGTCATGCGGCCCAGGCATTGTTGTGGCCTCATCAACGCCCGTCGCCACCATGCTCCGACTCTCTCGCCTTGCCGCCTGCGCCGCCTTCTTGTGCGCTGCCTCTTCCACCGCCCTGGCCCAGCAGGCCTATCCGGCCACGCTGGCTGGCCATGCCGTGCTGCCCGCCCTCACGCTGATTGCCGCCCCCAAGGATGCGCCGGCGGATCTGCAGGTCAGCGGCAAGTTCACCACCGGCAGCCGCGTCGAGAAGCTGGCCAGCGTGGAAGGCAAGTCGGTCGGTCGCCCCACGGGCATCTCGCTGCCCTTCAAGGGCCAGCCCGTGCAAGGCCACTCGGGCATCAAGCGCATGGCCGATGGTTCGTACTGGATCCTCACGGACAACGGCGCCGGCTCCAAGGCCAACTCGCCCGATTTCATGCTGCACCTGAGCCACTACCAGGTGGATTTCCAGAGCGGCAAGTTCAACCGCCTGAAAACCGTGTTCCTGCATGACCCCGACAAGAAGCTGCCGTTCCGCATCACGCAGGAAGGCACGAAGCAGCGCTACCTGACGGGCGCCGACCTGGACCCCGAGAGCTTCCAGTTCGCTGGTGGCGCGCTGTGGATCGGTGAGGAGTTCGGCCCCTTCCTGGTGAAGGCCGACCTGCAAGGCAAGGTGCTTGCCGTGTTCGAGACCCAGGTGGACGGCAAGGTGGTGCGTTCACCCGATGCGCCCGGCGTGCTCATGCCCGGCGCCCCCGATGCCAAACCCACGGCGTTTGCGGTCAAGCGTTCCAAGGGTTTTGAAGCCATGGCCGCCTCCAAGGACGGCAGCAAGCTCTATGCGCTGCTTGAAGGCGCGCTGTGGAACGAAGAAGCCAAGGCCTACGAGAACCTGGGCGGCAAGCAATACCTGCGCGTGCTGGAGTTCGACGTGAAGTCCGAGCAATGGACCGGCCGCCACTGGAAGTACGTGATGGAAGCCAACCACCACGCGATTGGCGACTTCAACATGATCGACGGCACCACGGGCCTGATCATCGAGCGCGACAACGGCGAAGGCACGGCCGACAAGGCCTGCCCCGCGGACAACCAGCGCGCAGACTGCTTCCATGACCTGGCCCGGTTCAAGCGCGTCTACAAGGTGGAGATGAGCGACGCCAATGTGGGCGGCGAGATCCGCAAGATCGGCTACATCGACCTCATGGC
>DAOPUP010000425.1:0-2433 GCA_035350655.1 Acidovorax sp.
GACCGGTGCCGCCAAGCGTGCTCTGGTGGTGGGTGCCGAGGTCTTCAGCCGCATTTTGGATTTCAAGGACCGCACGACCTGCGTGCTGTTTGGCGACGGGGCGGGCGCGGTGGTGCTGGAGGCGTCGGATACGCCCGGTATCCTGGCCAGCGACCTGCATGCCGATGGCCGGTATGTCGACATTCTGTGTGTGCCGGGCTCGGTGTCTGGCGGCGCGGTGCTTGGCGATCCCTTGCTCAAGATGGATGGTCAAGCGGTGTTCAAGTTGGCGGTAGGTCTGCTTGACAAGGCAGCCCGCGCCACACTGGCCAAGGCCAACCTGACCGATGCCGACATCGACTGGCTGATTCCGCACCAGGCCAATATCCGCATCATGCAAAGCACGGCCAAAAAGCTGAAGTTGTCCATGGACAAAGTGGTGGTCACGGTGGACCAGCATGGCAACACGTCGGCGGCCTCGATACCGCTGGCGCTGGACCATGCGGTACGCGCGGGCCAAGTCAAAAAAGGTGAAACGCTGCTGCTCGAAGGCGTAGGGGGCGGTTTCACCTGGGGTGCAGTGCTCCTGAAATTATAGCTGCTTGCGCTTTTTTAATAAGCGCTTGAGGCAGATTTCTTGTCAATATCTGGTTCTATGAAATCTTTTGCATTTGTCTTTCCGGGGCAGGGCTCGCAGTCCGTGGGCATGCTGGACGCCTGGGGTGATCATCCGGTCGTGGCCCAGGCGCTTCAAGAGGCATCCGATGCCTTGGGTGAGGACCTTGGTCGGTTGATCAAGGATGGCCCCAAGGAGGCGCTTGCCCTGACGACCAACACCCAGCCCGTCATGCTGGTGGCCGGGGTTGCAGCGTGGCGCGTCTGGCGTGCCGAAGGTGGCGCCATGCCGCAGGCGGTGGCCGGGCATTCACTGGGCGAATATTCGGCGCTGGTGGCTGCAGGCGTGTTGACGCTGGCGCAGGCAGCGCCGCTCGTGCGTCTGCGCGCCGCTGCCATGCAAGAGGCCGTGCCGGTGGGTACGGGTGCCATGGCAGCCATTTTGGGCATGGAGGCATCCAGGGTCATCGCCGGCTGCGCCGAGGCAATGGCTTCCTTTGGTGCGGGCTCGACCGAAGTGGTCGAAGCCGTGAACTTCAACGATCCAGTCCAGACCGTGATCGCCGGTACCAAGGCGGGTGTCGACAAGGCCTGCGAGCTGCTCAAGGCGGCGGGTGCCAAACGTGCGCTGCCGTTGCCCGTATCGGCGCCCTTCCATTCCAGCCTGATGAAGCCTGCGGCAGAAAAGCTGCGTGTGGCCCTGGCCGATGTGGCACTGGCTGCGCCTCAGATCCCGGTGCTCAACAATGTGGACGTGGCTGTGCAGCATGACGCGGACGCCATTCGGGACGCGCTGTACCGCCAGGCCTTTGGCCCGGTGCGCTGGGTGGAATGCGTGCAGGCGCTCAAGGCGCGTGGCATCACCCATTTCATTGAATGCGGCCCCGGCAAGGTGCTGGCCGGCCTGACCCGGCGCATTGACCCCGAACTGGTCGGTGCGGCACTGTTTGATCCGGCCACACTGGCCGAAACACTGGAGTTGTTGGCATGACGCAATCTGCATCTGAAGCGCAAGTGGCGCTGGTGACCGGCGCTTCGCGTGGCATTGGTGCGGCAATTGCCCTGGAGCTTGCTGTGCGGGGTTATCAGGTGGTGGGCACCGCCACCACCGATGAAGGTGCCGAGCGTATCAGCCAAGCCCTGGCGGCCTACCCGGGTTGCCGGGGCGCCAATCTGAATGTCAACGATGGTGCTGCCATCGAGGCGCTGATGGATTCCATCGTCAAACAGCAAGGCGGCTTGCATGTGCTGGTGAACAATGCGGGCATCACGCGCGACACCCTGGCCATGCGCATGAAGGATGAAGATTGGGATGCCGTGCTGGACACCAATCTCAAGGCCGTTTTTCGTGTGAGCCGCGCAGCAATTCGTCCGATGATGAAGCAGCGCTTTGGGCGCATCATCAGCATCACGAGCGTGGTGGGTGCATCGGGCAACCCCGGACAGGCCAACTACGCGGCCGCCAAGGCTGGTGTGGCGGGCATGACACGTGCGCTGGCCCGCGAGTTGGGCAGCCGTAGCATCACGGTCAACTGCGTGGCGCCGGGGTTTATTGAAACCGACATGACGGCCAAGCTGCCCGAAGAACAGCAAAAAGCCCTGCAATCGCAGATCGCCCTGGGCCATCTGGGCAAGCCTGCCGACATTGCCCATGCGGTGGCGTACCTGGCATCGCGCGAGGCAGGCTATGTGACGGGGCAGGAATTGCACGTCAATGGTGGCATGTACATGTAATTATTGAGAGTTAACGTCGGTTCATCCGTGCGACGGGTTGGCTTGGGGGCTTTCCTCAAGCGGCTAGAATCGCGGATTCATTCACAACCCCCAGAGGGAAACCAT
>DAOPUP010000426.1:0-2426 GCA_035350655.1 Acidovorax sp.
AGGTCAAGAACTCGCGCTCGGCCCGCGCCATGGCCAAGGGCAGCAAGTTTGGCCGGCAAGAGCAAGAGGCCGCCTGGCAAAGCGCCGAGGTCGACGCCCTCTACCGCCTGGCCGCTGCCGGTGTGCGCGTGCCGCAGCCCTTCAATTTTCACGACGGCGTGCTGTTGATGGAGCTGGTGACTGACGCGCATGGCGACGCCGCCCCGCGCCTGAACGACGTGAGCTTTACGCCCGAAGACGCGCGCACCCACCACGCCACGCTGGTGGCCGAGGTGGTGCGCATGCTGTGCGCGGGCGTGGTGCACGGCGATCTGTCAGAGTTCAACATCCTGCTGGCACACCTGCCCGGCGCTGAGGGTGAACAGGGCCACGATGGCCCCGTCATCATCGACCTGCCCCAGGCCGTGGACGCTGCCGGCAACCACCACGCCCAGCGCATGCTGCTGCGCGATGTGGCCAATCTGCGCGACTTTTTCGGCCAGTTCGCCCCCGAGCTGCGCAGCACCCAATACGGCCCCGAGATCTGGAGCCTGTACCAGAGCGGGCTGCTGAACAACGAAACGCCGCTCACCGGCATCTATGCGCCCGCGCACACCGATGTGGACATGCAGGCCGTGCTGCGCGAAATCGACGACGCCCGCGATGAAGACGCGGCGCGCAGGCTGCGCATGGCCACGACGGCCTGAGCGCCGGGGGCGTGCCGGCAGCACGTTTTGCTTCGGCCTCGGAGCCATTGCCTTACAGTAGCCGCCCTGCAGCATGCAAACCAAACCACCAGCCCACGATGGCTACCACCCCATGACCAAAGACCTGGCCCGACAGAACGAACTCAAACCCATGGCGCTGTGCGAGTCCTGCCAAGGCATCCAGCGCAACTGGCGCAAGGCGCCCGGCCACGCCGAACTCGTGCAGCGCGGCAACCGCAAGGAAGACCGCGACCACGGCCCTGTCACCATCACCCGCTATGTGTGCGACCGCTGTGGCACGGCCTGGGAGTACGAGAACGACAAGACCAACCAGCAGGCCGGCTGGTCGGTGGTGGGCCGCTAAGAGCAGCGCTCCGTAGCGCGCGTGATGTGGCCGCCATGCCGATCGGTGCTGGCGATGTGCTGGGCTGCAGGCCTCCCGCAGCCGCGGGGTGCGGGCATCGGCCTGCATGAAGCAGATGGCGCGCTGCCCAGGGGCCCACGGTGGCGTGGGCGCGCAACCCGCTTTGCAGTGCGAAATTTCAAAAATGATAGCTAGAGGTGTTTTATAAATAAGGGCTTCCAAGCAAAAATGCCTGAAATTTTGCGCCGCTGCAAGTGTTTGGCCCGGCCCCACTGTCCTGTTCCGGGCACCGCACTGTTCCACCGCAAGCACTTTCTTTGTAGACCTGTTGGCACCATATTCAATAGCCATGCTGCCGATCGTGGCGGCGCCCATCCAAGGAGCCCCTGATGTCGTCCCCTCCCGTCGTGTCGTTGTCCGCCACCACCCAACCCATCGTGCAAGCCCAGCCGCTGGGCCCGCTGTGGCCCACGATGGACCCGTTCCTGTTCTGCGCCCACCACGACGATGCCTACCCCGCCGGCAACGCAGCGTTTGGCCCGGCGGTGCCCCTGGACGACCGCCAGATCGGCAGCGACTTCAGTCGCAAGGACGGCTGGAGCATGTACCACGGCGATACCGTTCCCGGCTTTCCGGGTCACCCGCACCGCGGCTTCGAAACCGTGACGCTGGTGCGCAAGGGGCTTATCGACCATTCGGATTCGCTGGGCGCGGCTGCGCGTTTTGGTGGCGGCGATGTGCAGTGGGTCACGGCGGGCAAGGGCATCGTGCATTCCGAGATGTTCCCGCTGCTCGATGCGAATGAGCCCAACCCGCTGGAGCTGTTCCAGATCTGGCTGAACCTGCCCGCGCGCAACAAGATGGTGGAGCCCCACTTCACCATGCTGTGGAACGAGCGCATTCCGCGCCTGGTGCACTGCGACGCAGGCGGCCACCTGACCACCGTGACCGTGGTGGCTGGCGCGCTGCCCGGTGCAGACACACCGCTGAGCCCGCCGCCCGAGTCCTGGGCATCCCAACCGGAAGCCGACGTGGCCATCTGGACGCTGCACCTGGAGCCCGGTGCACGCTGGACTTTGCCCGCCGCCACCGGCCAGGGCACGCGCCGCATGCTGTACTACTTTGTGGGCGACGGCCTTGCGGTGGGCCCGCAGGCCATCCGCGGCCACGCGGCGCTGGAAGTGGTTGCCTCGCAAGACTGGGAACTGGTCAACACCGGCACCACCGCCGTGGAATGCCTGCTGCTGCAAGGCCGTCCCATTGGCGAGCCCGTGGCGCAGTACGGCCCCTTTGTGATGAACACCCAGCAGGAAATTATGCAGGCCATGCAGGACTACCGCCGCACCCAGTTTGGCGGCTGGCCCTGGCCCGAGAGC
>DAOPUP010000427.1:0-2423 GCA_035350655.1 Acidovorax sp.
GGCGCACCAGGTCATCGAGGCGGGCCAGCAGGCCGGCGGTGTCGGTGACGGTGGCGCGGGTCATGCGATCCAGGTCGCGGCCGATGGCGCGCTGCACGGGAGTCAGGCGGGGCTGGGCGGCGCGCTCAATGCGCTGGTTCGCGCTTTTGAGGGCGGCGACCAGGGGCTCAAGGCTGCCGGTAAGCTGGGCCTGCTGCTGTGCCATGCGGATGGCCGATTCGATGTCCACCACCAGGTTTTCGTCGCGCGAACGCGACAGGCTTTGCATCAGTTCTTCGAGCTGGCTGCGTTGCAGCGCCACCTCGCCCACCCGGGCTTCTGTGACAGAAAGGCGGGCGGCTGTGTCGCGCACCAGTTCTTGGGCCTGGCGCGCCATGGCGCGGGCCTCGATGGCCTGGGCTCCCGCATCAGCCGACTGGCGAGCAAGTTGCTCCTGGATGGTGTTGAGCTTCTGCCAGAGCAGGCCGCTGCTGACCAGGGCGGCAATGGCCACCGCGCCCAAAAGGTAGGTGCCGGTGTGGCGCAGCGTTGCGGTGGGTGCGACGCCCACCGCCGGGCCAGTGCCGGGCGGAGCAGCGGTCACCGGGTTGCCTGGAGCGGCTGGAGCTGAAGAATCGGTGGGGGGCACGAGGCTCATGCCGCCGATTCTATCGAGGCCACCACGTCATCCAGTGCGGGCCGGCATTCGTGCACGCTGCCAAACCCGGCGGCACGCGCTGCCTGTGCAATGCGTGGGTGCGTGGCCAGCGCGCGCGCTGTGTGCAGTGCCAGGCCAGGTGCGGCGCTGGCCAGGTGCGCAAGCGCTTCCGAGCTGCTGAGCAGCCACCACGAACCGTCGCCTGCCGCTGCGTGGGCCAGCGTGGTCTGTTCGGGGGTGAGGCGCGGCGCACCCCTTGTGTAGGCCACCACAAACTCCACCGTGGCGCCCGCCTGCTCGATCTGGCGGGCCAGCCAGTCGCGCCCGATGCCGGGGCCTGGCTCGGCCCCCTCGGAGCAGCCGCGCACGATGAGAATGCGGTCGCCTGCGCGCACCTGTGTCGCCACCTGCTGCCACAGGGATTCCGAGTCGAACTGCGTTGCATCGGGCGCCGGGCTGTCGATGCAGTCGAGCGGAACCCCCGCGCGCAACAGTGCACGCAGGGTTCCGGGGCCAGGTGCCCATGCTCTTGTTTTAATAGCTGATGGCGCAGGTTCAGTAAGCGCTAGAGGCTCTTTTTGTTCAAAAAAGTAGTCCACTGCGTTGCCGCTGACAAACATGGCGGCACGGTAGCTGTCGAGTTGGGCCCGGGCCCGGGCGATGGCGGCGCGCGCACCGGGGTCGGTGCAGGCGCCAATGGCAATCAGGGGCAGCGCCGTGGCGGCATGGCCCCGCGCAGCCAGCTGCTCCACCCAGTGCGCCGCTTCGCGCGCGGGTCTGGTCACGATCACCCGGTTGGTGGTCACTGCAGGTTCAGCCGGCAACGGGGTCAACGCCCCGGGCACCGCCGGCGCGCAGTTGTGCTGCAATGGCGATGCCCAGGGCATCGGCGGATTCCAGCGTGGCCACAGGGGCGCTGGCGCTGGCGCGAACCAGCGGCACGCGAGCGTCGGGGTCGCCCCAGGCGGCATCCAGATGCAGGGTGCCCTGCACCAGTCGGCCATGCGCGGCCAGCGGCATCGAGCAGCTGCCGCCCATGGCGCGGCTGACGGCGCGCTCGGCGGTCACGGTGAGCCAGGTGTCCTGGTGGGCCAGCGGCGCCAGCGCATCCATCAAATCTTGCCGGTCGCTGCGAATCTCGATGCCCAGGGCACCCTGGCCTGCTGCCGGCAGCATGTCGGTGGTGGCGAATTCGGTGCGGATGCGTTCTTGCAGGCCCAGGCGCTTGAGGCCCGCTGCCGCCAGCACGATGGCGTCGTAGTTGCCCTCGTCGAGCTTGCGCAGGCGCGTGTCAAGGTTGCCGCGCAGCGGCTCAATGCGCAGATCGGGCCGCAGCGCCTGCAGCAGCACCTGGCGGCGCAGGCTGGACGTGCCCACCACCGCGCCCTGGGGCAGGGCATCGAGGGATGCATAGCGGGGCGAAACAAAGGCATCGCGCGGGTCTTCGCGCTCCATCACGCAGGCCAGGGCAAAGCCTTCGGGCAGCTCCATGGGCACGTCTTTGAGCGAGTGCACGGCGATGTGGGCACGGCCTTCTTCGAGCGCCACTTCCAGCTCTTTCACGAACAGGCCCTTGCCGCCCACCTTGGAGAGGCTGCGGTCCAGGATCTGGTCGCCCTGGGTGGTCATGCCCAGCAGCGCTACGCTGTGGCCGCGCGCGCGCAGGAGGGCCTGCACATGTTCGGCTTGCCACAGGGCCAGGCGGCTTTCGCGGGTGGCGATCACCAGGGGAAGGGGTTGTGTCGGGCTCAAGTTCGTAACCTATTTGTAATCATTGGGCAAGCTG
>DAOPUP010000428.1:0-2396 GCA_035350655.1 Acidovorax sp.
TGGGGCAACCACTCGCCCACCATGTACGCCGATTACCGTTTCGCCACCATCAATGGCGAAAGCGTGGCCAAGATGATCAACGACCAGGAATGGAACGCCAACACCTTCCTGCCCACCGTGGGCAAGCGCGGCGCGGCCATCATCGAGGCGCGCGGCCTGTCTTCGGCTGCCTCGGCCGCCAACGCCGCCATCGACCACATGCGTGACTGGGCTCTGGGCACCAACGGCAAGTGGGTCACCATGGGCATTCCATCGGACGGCCAGTATGGCATTCCCAAGGACACCATGTTCGGCTTCCCCGTGACCTGCGAAAACGGCGAGTACAAGATCGTCGAAGGCCTGGAAATTGACGCGTTCTCGCAAGAGCGCATCAACACCACGCTGGCTGAGTTGCAAGGCGAGCAAGACGGCGTCAAGCACCTGCTCTGATCCCATGAGCGTCGTACGCCGCGCAGACCCCCACCCAGGCACCGCCCCCTCAACGGGCGACGCCGCCCCCGCTGGCAATGGCGTGGGCCTGGGTGCCCATCCCCGTGATGTGCTGCTGGGCGCCCAGGCGGCGGCGGCCACGCTGCCGGTGTGCGATCACTACAGCGGTGCCCCGGCGCGCATGCGCAAGAGCCTGCAATTGCAGGCCCAGATGACCGAGGAATTCGGCGCCTGCGTGTTTGACGTGACGCTGGACTGCGAAGACGGGGCCCCGGTCGGTGATGAAGCGGCGCACGCGGCCCTGGTGGCCGCTCTGGCACGCGATGCCGCCCCGGCTGCGCGCGTGGGTGCACGCGTGCACCCCGTGGATCACCCCGCATTTGCCAACGACATGGCTACCATCGCCGGTGAGGCCGGTCATCGGCTCACCCACATCATGCTGCCCAAGGTCGAGTCCGTAGACGATGTGGTGCAGGCTGAAAAAGCCCTGCAGCGTGCGTCCGCCGGCCACCTTCCCCTGCAGGTATTGATCGAATCCCCGGCTGCGGTGCACCGTGCGTTCGAGATCGCGGCGCACCCGCTGGTGCAAAGCATGAGCTTCGGCCTGATGGATTTTGTGTCGGCCCACGGTGGCGCCATCCCCGCATCGGCCATGACCTCGGCCGGGCAGTTCACGCACCCGCTGGTGGTGCGTGCGAAGCTGGAAATCGCATCGGCCTGCCACGCCCACGGCAAGGTGCCGTCGCACTGTGTGGTGACCGAATTCAGCGACATGGCGGCCATGCAGGCCGCCGCCAGCCGCGCGGCTGGCGAATTTGGCTACACGCGCATGTGGAGCATCCATCCGGCGCAGATCCGGCCCATCCTCGAGGCCTTTGCTCCCACGCAGGATGACATTGAAGTTGCATCAAAAATAATAGCTGCTGCCGCAGATGCTGATTGGGCTCCCATCAGTTTCGGCGGCACATTGCATGACCGTGCCAGTTTCCGCTACTACTGGCAGGTTCTGGAGCGTGCGCACAGCACCGGGCGTGCCTTGCCCTCGGCCGTAGGGCTGTGGTTTGCTCCGTCCTCTCCCCCTTGTCCCTGAACCCTTACCTGCAGGACTTCTGATGAAAAATTTTCTCGCTTCTGCCCTGATGCTGCTGGCTCCGGCCTTTGCGCTGGCCCAGACCGTCGCCCAGCCGGCGGCCAAGCCAGCGCCCAAGGCCACCGCCAAGGCGCCAGCCAAAGCCACTGCCGCCAAGGCAACCAAGACGGCCAAGGCCGAGCCTCCCAGCAGCCGGACGCAGCTGCGCTCCGCCACGGGCCAGGTGGCTGCGGGCATCATGGCCGCCGAGGCCGCCCTGTCACCTGCCGAGCTGGCCATTGCCGAGCGCGTGCATGTGGGGCGCATTGCCTGCGAACTGGGTGCCCATGTGTCGCTCAAGGCCGATCCGGCAGCGCCAGGCCACTTCGATGTGGAAGGCAAGGGATTCAAATACCGCATGACCCCGGTCGCCACCACGACCGGCACCGTGCGCCTGGAAGACCCGAAGGGCGGCGCAGTCTGGCTGCAGATTGCCAACAAGTCCATGCTCATGGACCAAAAGCGCGGCCAGCGCCTGGCCGATGAATGCATGAGCCCCGAGCAGTTTCTGGTGGCCGAGTCCCTCAAGAAGAATCCGCCCCCCAGCGTGCTCGAACCCCTGCCCGTCGCGAAAAATTAACGCCTCCCGTGCGGCCCGGCCCCCGGGACGCCACGGCCCCCTTAGAACACAACCGGAGAAAATTCATGTTGAAAGCCTACCGTGACCATGTGGCCGAACGCGCTGCACTGGGCATTCCACCACTGCCTTTGAGCGCCAAGCAGACCAGCGAACTGATCGAGCTGCTGAAGAACCCACCTGCCGGCGAGGAAGCCACGCTGGTGGACCTGATCACGCACCGCGTGCCTGCAGGCGTGGACGATGCCGCCAAGGTCAAGG
>DAOPUP010000429.1:0-2382 GCA_035350655.1 Acidovorax sp.
TCCGCCTTTGTCCCGGTGATGGTGCTGGGCATCTTCTGGCGCGGAACCACGCGCCAGGGCGCCGTGGCGGGCATGCTCGCAGGGCTGGGGGTGGCGGTGTATTACATGCTGTCGCATGTGCCCGTGGTGCGCACATGGGCCGGCTGGCTGCTGGCGGACGGCCTGTGGTTCGGTATCCAGCCGATTTCTGCGGGGGTGTTCGGCGTGCCTGCGGGCCTGGTGGTGGCCGCTGTGGTGAGCTGTATCACCAGACCGGCGCCCCCGCTGCCGCGGGTGCGCCTGGAGTTGTGAGTGCGCAACATCTGTCGAAGAGCATGGGCCCGGTCCGCTGCTGCCCCTGGATAAACACCGGAGCGTCTTTGTGTGCCGGCACAGCGCCATCAGGTTGGCCTGCCGGCGGGCTCCGTTGCCGCGGCGTACGACGAGGTGCAGGCCGGGTCAGACCGTGACGGTGACGTGCGCGCCCTGGGCGTCGAGAGCGCGCTGAAAACCAGGCTGCTCTTCGCGGGAACCGGTCTTGATGCGCATCGACAGATGCATGCACCCGGGCTCCGGGTGGGGCTTGCTGCCATCGGTCATGTCATCGAAAAATTGATTCGGCCTGTTTGACTGTGAGGGGCTTGGAGCCCGTCGGACCGCGGCCTGTCTTTTTGCTGAGTGGCGCGTGAGGTATTGCGGGGGGCGCAGGATGGAAGGGTCGACGAATGGAACGAACGACAGTGCGCGGACTGCGCAGGGCGAGGGTGCTTCGTTGCCGCTAAGGCAGCTTGGCACGCAGCCGGTCAAGCCGGGTGGGCGGAAGTTTGATGCGGTCTTCATCCTGGGAGCCCCACGAAAATTCCGTGCAGGCCTGTTGGGCGCATGTCCAGCCCTCTCGCCAGCCGCCCGGATCGTAGAAGCGATCGTATTCGCCCACCAGTTCCTGGTTCCGGTCGAAAAGCCGGAATAGCAAGCGCATTTGATTGCCCTCCGAAATGAGATAGTAATCCACCCGATATTCGCCATGGGGGGCGATGGATGTGCCGGAGAGTTTGGCCTGGCGACGGGCCTGGACCTGCACGGCGTAGTAGGCAGTCAGCAGGGCGAGCAGCACGACGGCAACGACGAGGCGGATGCGTTTGCTCGGCGTTGGCATGGTTTTTTAGCGGGGAATAAACAGTGGAATCGACCGGGCGACGAGGTCAGAAAATAGCAGCATGTCGTCGCCATGGCCATGGCTTTTTTGTCACGCGCGAAAATCAGAGTGGTGGATGGGGGTCATCGTGCCGGGCTTCGGGTTTCGGGTTTCGATGTGGCCTTCGGATGCGTTGACTATGCGGGCTGCCTTCCGTGTTTGCAGCCTCGCCTTGTGGACAAACCCTGATACCCACCGCTTGGCCGACCTGCGAAACTCCCCCCAAGGGTTTGGGCACATAGCATGTTTGTGCCCACCCACACACTTTCAAGGAAACGCATGCTGTTGGTCAAAACGCAAGCCGGGCAGGACTTGTTCAAGGAGAGGCGGGGGGGATGGACGCTCCGACAGCGTGCGGCCTTCATTTTGTTTGATGGCAAACGCGTGGCCGCCGAGGTGCTGGCGGCCACTGCACCAATGGGGATCACTCCAGAGGATGTGCACGCCATGGTCGCCCAAGGCTTGCTGGCACCGGCCGCAGCGCAGGCGGTGGCAGGGCCGGAACTGACCGTTGCGCACGGGGATCTGTCTGGGTCGAAGCGGTCGAAACGGTCGGACGAGGCCAGTGGCCGCTCGTCCAAAGAGCGTTACCAGGCCGCCTATCCCGTGGCCACCGAGCTGACCGCCAGCCTGGGCTTGCGCGGCTTTCGCCTGAATCTGGCCGTAGAAGCGGCGGGCAGTTTTGCGGACCTGGCTGCCCTGGCTCCCAAGATCCGGCAGGCCGTGGGCGATGTGCCGTTCACCCGGCTGGACCAGGCCTTGTTTGGTTGATCCTTTTCTGGCGGGCCCAACGGGCGGAATCAAAAAAGCGGCCGCAGGGGCCGCTCGGTGGAGGGGGAGGGCGCGAAACTCAGCGCACGCCCAGCAGCTCCACGTCGAACTTCAGCGTGGCGTTGGGGGGGATCACACCGCCAGCGCCGCGCGCGCCATAACCCAATGCGGCCGGGATGATCAGCGTGCGCTGGCCGCCGATCTTCATGCCTTGCACGCCTTCGTCCCAGCCCTTGATGACCATGCCTGCGCCCAGAGAGAACGCAAAGGCGTCATTGCGGTCCCGGCTGGAGTCGAACTTGGCGCCTTGTTCGCCGTTGTTGTAGAGCCAGCCGGTGTAGTGCACCGAAACGTTCTGGCCCTTGGTGGCTTCGGCGCCTTCGCCCACGACGGTGTCTTCGTATTGGAGGCCGGAGGCGGTGGTGGTCAGTGCCATG
>DAOPUP010000430.1:0-2382 GCA_035350655.1 Acidovorax sp.
ACTGCCACCGCGCGGTGCTGCAGCAAGGTGGCGTCAGTGAGGGGCTCGGGCGCCGCCGCCAGCGGGTGGTGCGGTGCCACCACGTAGATGAACCGCAACTCGCCGAGCAGCCCTTGCTGCAGGCCGGCCACGTTCGAGCCCTCGGCCGAGACGCCAATGGCCAGATCGGCGTTGCCGGTGGTCAGCGCCTCCAGGGTGCCGGTCATGATGCCGTCACGCAGTTTGAGGTGGGTGGGCGGGGCCATGGCATAAAACGCATCGACCAGCTCCAGCAGGGTGTGTGGGGAGACCACGCCGTCCACGGCAATCGTGAGCTGGGGCTCCCAGCCTGTGGCCACGCGGCGCACGCGGTTGGCCACGGCATCGATCTCGCGCAGCAGCCGTGCGCCTTCGCGCAGCAGCTCGGCGCCGGCTTCGGTGGGGCGTGCCTGGCGGGCTGTGCGATCAAACAGCAGCACGTCCAGGGCGTCTTCGATCTGGCGCACCCGGTAGGTCAGCGCGCTGGGCACCAGGCCCAGGTGCCGGGCTGCGGCCGCAAAGCTGCCGGTTTCCGAAATCACCTGCAGCATGGCAAGGCTGTCCGGGGTGAGAACGTCGTAGGCGTGGGGCATGGTGCAGCAATGTTAGTTCAGATTTTTTGAACGATTCCGACAATCCCCCAGACCCTGCAGCGCAGGCCCGCCCCCTACAGTCGAGTCTTGAAAGGAGCAATGACCATGCTGACTGTTCGAAAATCGCAAGACCGGGGCCACGCTGACCATGGCTGGCTCCATTCATTCCACAGTTTTTCCTTTGCGGGTTACCACGATCCGCGCCACATGGGCTTTGGCAACCTGCGCGTCATCAACGAAGACCGCATTGCGCCCGGCACTGGCTTTGGCACCCACAGCCACCGCGACATGGAGATCATCAGCTATGTGCTGTCGGGCGAGCTGGCCCACAAGGACAGCATGGGCAACGTGAAGGGCATTCCGCCCGGCGACGTGCAGCGCATGAGCGCTGGCACCGGTGTGACGCACAGCGAGTTCAACCACGCTGCCGGCCAGACCACGCATTTTCTGCAGATCTGGATAGTGCCCGACGAGCGGGGCATTGCGCCCAGCTACGAGCAAAAGACGTTCACTGCCGCCGAAAAACGCGGTGCGCTGCGGCTCGTGGCCTCGCCTGATGGTGCACTGGGCTCGGTGACCGTGCATGCCGATGCCGCGCTGTATGCGGGGCTGCTGGATGGCCCGGAGGCCGTCACCCAGCCCCTGAGCCCGACACGCAAGACCTATGTGCACCTGGTGCGCGGTGCGCTGTGTGTGAATGGCCAGCCACTGGCCGCAGGCGATGCCGCGCTGCTCGAAAACGAGTCGTCCCTGGCGTTGACCGATGCCCAGGACGCCGAGGTGCTGGTGTTTGACCTGGCCGCCTGAGATTTGCGCCGCTGCCGGTTTGTCTGGTTCTTTTTTTCTGGCGCTCACCCTATCGGCCTCTTTGCAAAATCCGGTGGCCGTGGTGCCGGCGCCTGGAGCGTGGACGGCCAGCGCGCAGCCCGCTAAGCTCTGCGAACGTATTTCTCGGTCCACCCCACCTTTCCGAGGGTGACGCGTGGGTCTTTTTTCTCTTGCACAGAAGGATTCATCCATGTCTTTGATTGCAGTGGTTTATCACTCCGGCTACGGCCACACCCAGCGCATGGCCCAGGCCGTGGCCGATGGCGCGGACGCCAAGTTGGTGGCGATTGATGCCGACGGCAACCTGCCCGAAGGCGGCTGGGAGACCCTGCTGGCCGCCAAGGCCATCATCATGGGCTCTCCCACCTACATGGCAGGCCCAAGCTGGCAGTTCAAAAAATTTGCGGATGCCTCGTCCAAGCCCTGGTTCAACCAGTCCTGGAAAGACAAGCTCTTTGCGGGCTTCACCAACAGTGCCAGCATCAACGGCGACAAGCAGGTCACGCTCGACTATCTGTTTCATCTGGCCATGCAGCATGGCGGGCTGTGGGTGGGCGCGGGCATGATGCCTGCCAACTCGAAGGCGGCCACGCGCAACGATGTCAACTGGATGGGCGCGTTCAGCGGCGCCATGGCGCAGTCGCCCTCGGATGCCTCTGCCGCCGAAATGTTGCCCGGCGATCTGGAAACGGGCCGGTTGCTGGGCCAGCGCGTGGCGGCGGTTGCGGCACGCCTGGGCGACTGATGCATCAAACCACTTTGGAGTCGCCCCATGGCCATTGAACTCAATCGCATCGTCTCCACGCCCATGGCGCAAACGCTGACCATTCGCAGCCACGCGCTGGTGGTGGATGGCACCGCTGCAGAGGGAGGCGACGACACAGGCCCCAACCCGCACGACCTGTACGACGCGGCGCTGGGCTCGTGCAAGGCCCTCACGGTG
>DAOPUP010000431.1:0-2372 GCA_035350655.1 Acidovorax sp.
ATGGCGTGCGCAAGATCCGCCTGACCGGGGGCGAGCCCCTGCTGCGCAAGAACCTCGAAGAACTCGTGGCGCAATTGGCCCAGCTGCGCACGGTGGACGGCCAGCCGCCCGACCTCACGCTCACCACCAACGGCTCGCTGCTGGCGCGCAAGGCGCGGGCCCTGAAGGACGCGGGCCTGAACCGCGTCACCGTGAGCCTCGATGGCCTGGACGACGCAGTGTTTCGCCGCATGAACGATGTGGATTTTCCGGTGGCCGATGTGCTGGCCGGCATCGAGGCGGCACACGCGGCGGGCCTGTCGCACATCAAGGTGAACATGGTGGTCAAGCGCGGCACCAACGACCAGGAAATTTTGCCCATGGCGCGCCACTTTCGCGGCACAGGCAGCACGCTGCGCTTCATTGAATACATGGACGTGGGTGCTACCAACGGCTGGCGCATGGATGAGGTGCTGCCCTCGGCCGAGTTGATTGCGCGCCTGCGCGCCGAGCTGCCGCTGGTGCAGCTGGACCCGAGCAGCCCCGGCGAAACCGCCGAGCGCTGGGGCTATGCCAATGCCGCCGGCCAGCACGACGCGGCCCTCGGCGAGGTGGGCGTGATCAGCAGCGTGACCCAGGCCTTCTGCCACGACTGCAACCGCGCACGGCTGTCCACCGAAGGCCGGCTCTACCTGTGCCTTTTTGCCACCCAGGGCCACGACCTGCGCACGCTGCTGCGCGGCGGCGCCAGCGACGAAGCCATTGCCTCGGCCATCGCCCCCATCTGGCAGGGCCGCACCGACCGCTATTCCGAACTGCGCGGCAGCCTGCCTGCCGATGCGGGGCAAGACGTGCGACGGGTCGAGATGAGCTATATCGGTGGATGAAATCAAACAACCCCCTGAGCGACTTCGTCGCTTCCCCCTTCTCTCGCGCTGCGCGCGGGAAGGGGGACGCAGCCCTTGCTGCGGGGCGGCCCTTGCTGGGCTGCCCTGGCCTCGGCCGCGCTCGCTCCATGGTCAACGACCAACCAAAACATGATTGAAACCCAAGACATCACCGGCCTGGTGCTGGCCGGCGGCCGGGGCTCCCGCATGGGGGGCGTCGACAAAGGCCTGCAGAATTTTCGTGGCCTGCCGCTGGCGCTGCACACGCTGATGCGCCTGCAGCTGCAGGTGGGCGCCACCATGGTCAATGCCAACCGCAACCTGGCCGCCTACGAGGCCTTGGGCGCCCCGGTCTGGCCCGATGTGCTGGCCGACTATGCCGGCCCGCTGGCGGGCTTTCTGACCGGGCTGGAGCGCTGCGAAACGCCCTGGCTGCTGACCGTGCCCTGCGACACACCGCTGTTTCCACTGGACCTGGCCGCGCGGCTGGCCGCCGCAGCCGACGCCCAGGGCGCCGACATTGCCATGGCCGCCGCCCCCGAAGACGATGGCGCGGGTGGCACCGCCGTGCGCACCCAACCCGTGTTCTGCCTGCTACGCGTGGACCTGCTTGAAAGCCTGGTGGCCTTCACGCAGGCGGGTGGTCGCAAGATCGACGCCTGGACCGCGCAGCACCGGCAGGTGGTGGTGCCATTCGACCAGCCCGGCGACGACCCCCTGGCGTTCTTCAACGCCAACACGTTGGCCGAGCTGCAGCGCCTCGAGGGCACCGGCACGCCCTGATCTCGCGCAGTGGCCTGCCCACGGCCGCTGCCCCTTTCACCTGTGCGCAGATTCCCCCATGAAAACCATTGCCCAGATTGCCGCCGAGCTACAGGGTTACGACCCACAGGCCCTCAGCGCCGGCCAGGTATCGGCCTTTCTCGAACGGCTGGCTGAGCCCGTGACCGGCACCGAAGAGGTCGCCATTTTTGACGCCCTGGGCCGCGTGCTGGCCCGCGATGTGGTCTCGCCCCTGAGCGTGCCGCCGCACGACAACTCGGCCATGGACGGCTTTGCCTTCGCTGGCTCCCAGCTGGTGGCCGGCCAGCCGCTCACGCTGCGCGTGGTGGGCACGGCGCTGGCCGGCAAGGCCTGGGCCGGCCCCGTGGGTGCGGGCGAATGCCTGAAGATCATGACGGGCGCCGTCATGCCGGCCGGCCTGGACACCGTGGTGCCGCAAGAGTTCACCCGCAGCGCCGACGGGCATATCACCATCGCCGCCGATGTGCTGCGCCTGGGCGACAACCGCCGCTTCAAGGGCGAAGACCTGCTGGAAGGCGGCGTGGCGCTTGCCCAGGGCGAGCTGCTGACGCCCGCTGCGCTGGGGCTGGTGGCCAGCCTGGGGCTGAAAACCGTTACGGTGTTTCGCCGCCTGCGCGTGGCGTATTTCTCCACCGGCGACGAAATTTTGAGCCTGGGCGAAGCGCCCCGCGAAGGCGCGGTGTACGACAGCAACCGCTACAC
>DAOPUP010000432.1:0-2362 GCA_035350655.1 Acidovorax sp.
GCTGGGCCTTGGGAAGGCGTCTTTTTGCGGCAACTCCTTCGGCGGCGCCCTGGCTATCGGTCTGGCCGCCTTCGCGCCGGAACGGGTCGACAAGCTGGTGTTGCTGGGCACGCCGGCGGGTGAGTTTGTGCAGACGGCCGGGCTGCGCTCGGTGTGGGAATACGAGCCTTCCATGGAGAACATGGCGCGCACGCTGAGCCTGTTCCCTTATGACGCTTCCATCATCACCGAGGAGATGGTGCGCGTGCGCTACGAGGCCAGCGCCCGCCCCGGCGCGCAGGAGGCCTTGCGCAAGCTGATTCCGAAGCCCAACGAGACGGGCCCGACGATGGTCAAGGGCTTTCCCGAGAGCGTGCTCGCGAAGATCACCGCGCCCACCCTGGTGCTGCACGGGCGCGAGGATGCGGTGGTGCCGCCGCCCTGCGGTTTCCTGCTGGCGCAGACGATTCCAGCGGCCGAGCTGCACCTGTTCGGGCGCTGTGGCCACTGGGTGCAGGTCGAGCACCGTACCCGCTTTCTGCAACTGGTGCGCGACTTCTGCGCCGACTGACGCCGTAGGTCAATCATGAGCCGAAATGTTCTGGAACTGGTGCTGCACCGGCTGTGCGTGGACCGCGCAGTCAAGCAGCGATTCAAGGAAGACTCCGCTGGCCTGCTGGCCCGCTACGACCTTACGGAGGCGGAGCGCGCCATGCTGACGGGTTTCGATGTGGCCGCGATGCAGCAGCATGGGGTGAACCCGATGCTCACCTTCGGGTTCTGGAGCGAGAACGCGCCCGACCGGCATCCGACGGCCTACATGCGCGCCCTGCGCGGAGAAGCCGACAGCGGCACCTACGCCTTCTCGGCGGTGCTCAAGCGCTGAGCCGCAGCGCACGGCTTCTGAGAAAAAAAGGAGATATCGAAGATGGGACGAATTGCAGGCGGCTTTCTCGTGCCGCATGACCCGGTGATGTTCGTGGAGCCGGAGGCGCCGCCGCCTGACATCCGAGAGCGCATCTGGGGCGCTTTCCGCACCTGCGCGGACCGGCTGGCGGCGCTGGAGGCGACCAGCGTTGTCATCGTCGGCGCCGACCACTATTTCAACTTTGGCACCGGTTGTCTGCCACAGTACCTGATCGGCACCGGTGACGTGGAAGGTCCGCTGGACGTGATGCCAGGGCTCAAGCGCCAGGTCATCCCCACCAGCCAGCCGCTGGCGAACTTCATCGCCTCGCACGGTCATGAGCACGGTTTCGACTGGGCGGTGGCCCGTGCCATCAGCGTGGACCACGCGGTGGCCATTCCGGACCGGTTGATCGTGGACCCGGTGCGGGCCAGCGGCCAGCGCATCGGCATGGTGCCGGTCTATATCGCGGCGGGTGTGGACCCGTATCTCAGCATGCGCCGCTCGATCGAGCTGGGTGGTGCGATCCGGGCCGCGGTGGAGGCAATGCCGGACGACGAGCGCGTGGTGCTTATCGGCAGCGGCGGCCTGAGTCACTGGGTTGGCATGCCCCAGATGGGGCGGGTCAACGAGGTCTTCGACCGCGAGATCATGGAATACGCCTGCACGGGCAACCTGGCCGCGATGCGTGGACTGCGCGACGAGTACATCCTGGAGCATGGCGGCAATGGTGGCATGGAGGTCCGCCAGTGGGCAGTGGCCATGGGGGCGATGCCCGGCGCCCGCGGCGAAATCATCGAGTACGCCCCAGTGCCCGAATGGGTCACCGGTCTTGGCTTCGTACAACTGTTTGCCTGAGGAGGCCCGCGAGATGTCACAACCCGTCTGGATTCTCAAAAAAAGCGAACTCTCAACTGGCAGCGTGCGTCGCTTCGACGTGTGCGGCAACCCGCTGGCCATCTACAACCTGGATGGCACGTTCTACGCTACCGATGACGGCTGCACCCACGCTACCGCCTCGCTGTCTGAAGGCGAGATCGTGGATGACGACTGCATTGCCTGCCCCGTCCACAACGGCATGTTCCACATCCCCTCCGGGCAGGCGATGAGCTTTCCCTGCGAGAAGGCCCTGCGTACCTACAAGGTGATCGACCAGGGTGACAGCGTGGCGATCGATATCCATGCCGAGGCGGACGCCGCCTCGGACATGATCTGAAGAAAAGGAAAACCAATGTGCAATTCCAGTGAGGCGCCCGTGCGCCTGACGCGCCGCCCGGCGGCGTCCCCGGTGGACGAGATGGACCGTCTGGTCGACATGGAATCCGGCCGCATGTCCCGCGAGATCTTCTGGGACCGCGGCATTTACCAGCAGGAGCTCGACCGCATTTTTGCCCGCTGCTGGCTGTTCATCGCGCACGAATCGCAGCTCCCGAAGCCGGGCGACTATCTCTCGACCTACATGGGTGAGGACAACGT
>DAOPUP010000433.1:0-2355 GCA_035350655.1 Acidovorax sp.
GTGCCGCGAATTCAGGCTCTTGCACCATGTTCACGTAGTGCTTCATGCCTTCGCCACGGGCGTAAGCGTGGGCGAACTGGAAGGTGTTGAACCAGTTGATATGGATACCGGCCAGCGTGATGAACTGGTACTTGTAGCCCAGGGCCGACAACTCTTCCTGGAAAGAGGCGATCTGCGAGTCGTTGAGGTTCTTCTTCCAGTTGAACGACGGCGAGCAGTTGTACGACAGCAGCTTGCCGGGGTTGGCAGCGAGCACGGCCTGGGCGAATTCACGGGCGAAGCCGATGTCGGGCACGCCGGTTTCGCACCACACCAGGTCGGCATAAGGGGCGTAAGCCACGCCGCGGCTGATGGCTTGCTCCAGGCCGTTCTTGACGCGGTAGAAGCCTTCCTGCGTGCGCTCGCCCGTCAGGAAAGGCTTGTCGTTGGCGTCATGGTCGGAAGTGATCAGGTTGGCGGCTTCGGCGTCCGTGCGGGCCAGGATGATGGTGGGCACGCCCATGACGTCAGCTGCAAAACGGGCAGAGATCAGCTTCTCGCAGGCTTCCTGCGTGGGAACCAGCACCTTGCCACCCATGTGGCCGCACTTCTTCACTGCAGCCAGCTGGTCTTCGAAGTGCACGCCGGCTGCGCCAGCGGCAATCATGTTCTTCATCAGTTCGAAGGCGTTCAGCACGCCGCCGAAACCGGCTTCTGCATCGGCCACGATGGGCAGGAAGTAGTCGATGAATTCCTTGTCGCCGGGGTTGATGCCACGGCCCCACTGGATTTCGTCAGCGCGCTTGAAGGTGTTGTTGATGCGGCGAACCATGGTGGGCACCGAGTCGTAGGCGTACAGCGACTGGTCGGGGTACATGGTTTCCGACGTGTTGCCGTCAGCGGCAACTTGCCAACCCGACAGGTACACGGCTTCGAGGCCGGCCTTGGCTTGCTGCATGGCCTGGCCGGCAGAGATGGCGCCGAAGGCGTTGACGTAACCCTTCTTGGCGCCCCCGTTGACTTTTTCCCACAGCTTTTCAGCGCCGCGCTTGGCCAGCGTGTGCTCGATGGGCAGCGAACCGCGCAAGCGCACCACGTCGGCAGCGGAGTAGCCACGCTTCACACCCTTCCAGCGGGGGTTCTGTGCCCAGTCTTTTTCCAGGGCGGCAATTTGCTGTTCGCGGCTCAGTTGTTCATTGAAGGATTGGGGCATGGGGTCACTCCAGGAGGGTTGTTGAAAAAAACCGGGCTGCATTTGCGGCCCATGGAAACCACTTTAAGTCTTCTATAAGACTTGCGCAAGCTCTTATGTCTTATAGAAGAGATAAATTTTTTCATCTAAAAACAATAACTTAAGATCAATATTTCTCAATATGAAAATCATTTTCTCATATCGAGAAAATTTGCGGCGTCGCACCATAGCCCTAATTTCAAATAATGAAATATTGTTTTTGCATCGTGATAAATTGAGCCTGCGTTCTGAAACACCGCCATCCCGCCACGCACATGAGCACCGTGCCTGGGCAATGTAGGCGGTATTGATTTCATCCGAGAGACACCGCTGCACTGAGAAGCCCCCGCACGAACCGGACAGGAACTACAGGCTGCAGGGCAGCACATCGCAGCGATGGCTGCAGCTTTCGCGAGCATTTGCAACACCACAGACCACCCGCACAGATCCATCCTGCCTCCCCCTGCAACCTGCCCAGCCCGCGCTGCGGGCGAGCTGCCGTGGGGCATGATGGCCGGCCCTGATCCCCTTGCAAGCCCCTGCATCCAGTGAATGCCCCCAGCCGCCCCATCGCCTACCTGTGTCTGGCCCTGAGCATGGTGCTGGTGGGCAGCTATGTGGCGCTGTCCAAGCCCCTGGCAGCGGCGCTTCCGGTGTTTCTGCTGGCCTGGATGCGTTTTGGAATCGGCGGTCTGGCCATGCTGCACTGGCTGAAAAAAACCTGCCGCCGAGCCGCCGCTGACAGCGCAGGTGCGGTGGCTGCTGTTTCTGGAGGCCTTCCTCGGCAATTTCCTGTTCACCCTGTGCATGGTGTATGGCGTCAGCCTGACCAGCGCCTTGTCCGCGGGCGTGACCATGGCCGCCATTCCAGCGGCGGTGGCAGTGATGAGCTGGGTTGTCCTGCGCGAGCGCGTAGCCCGGCGCACCTGGGTGGCTGTCGCCTGTGCGGTGGCAGGCATCGCTCTTCTATAGCTATCAAAACAAGAGCATCTAGTCCAATTAAATCAGGGGCAATACGGCAAAAATACTTCAAATCTTGCCTGGCTGGGGCAATGGCTCCTGGTGGGCGCTGTGGTCTGTGAGGCCGCCTATTCGGTCATCGGCAAGAAACTCACAGGGGCACTTGACCCCAAACGCATCACTTC
>DAOPUP010000434.1:0-2355 GCA_035350655.1 Acidovorax sp.
TGCGCGTGTGCTCGGGCATGCGGTGCACCACCCAGCGCGCGCTGGTGATGAGGCCGTCGCAGCCCTCTTTCTGGATGCCGGGCAGGCCCGAAAGGAACTTGTCCGTTACGTCCTTGCCCAGCCCCTCCTTGCGGAAGGTCTTGCCCGGGATGGCCAGGCGCTCGGTGCGCACGGGCGTCCTGCCGTCGGCCTCGAAGTACTGCAGCTCGAACGTGGCCATATCCACGTCATGGATCTTGCCCATGTTGTGGTCCAGGCGCGTGACTTCAAGCCACTGCGCCTCGGGTGTCACCATGCGCCAACTGGCCAGATTGTCGAGCGCCGTGCCCCAAAGCACGGCCTTCTTGCCGCCCGCATTCATGGCGATGTTGCCGCCAATGCACGAGGCCTCGGCACTGGTCGGGTCCACGGCAAACACATAGCCTGCGCGTTCGGCGGCATCCGCCACGCGCTGGGTGACCACACCGGCTTCGGTCCACACGGTGCCGACTTCGCTGTCCATGCCCGGCAGGCGGCGCATCTCCACCTCGGTCATGGCTTCGAGCTTTTCGGTGTTGATGACCACGCTCTTCCAGGTCAGCGGAATGGCGCCGCCGGTGTAACCCGTGCCGCCCCCACGCGGAATGATGGTCAGGCCCAGCTCGATGCAGCCCTTGACCAGGCCAGCCATCTCGGCCTCGGTGTCGGGCGTGAGCACCACAAACGGGTATTCGACGCGCCAGTCGGTCGCATCGGTCACATGGCTCACGCGCGAAAGGCCGTCAAACTTGATGTTGTCCTTGGCCGTAAGGCGCCCCAGCGTGCGCTGGATCTGGCGGCGCAGCGTGGCGGCTTGCTCGAACGTGGCATCGAATTCGGCCACGGCGCGGCGCGCGGCCTGTGCCAGTTCGCCCACCAGGCGATCGCGCTCGGCATCGTCGGCCGGGGTGCGGCGCTTGTCGATTTCGCCCAGGCGGTGCTGCAGGGCATCGACCAGCAACTTGCGACGCGCCGGGTTGTCCAGCAGGTCGTCTTGCAGGTAGGGGTTGCGCTGCACCACCCAGATGTCACCCAGCACCTCGTACAGCATGCGGGCAGAGCGGCCGGTGCGGCGCTCATTGCGCAGCTGGTCGAGCACCTCCCAGGCGGACGCGCCCAGCAGGCGAATCACGATCTCCCGGTCGGAGAACGAGGTGTAGTTATAGGGAATTTCGCGCAGACGAACAGGCTCGGCAGCCTGCGTCTGCAGGGCGGCCAACGCAATCGGAACATTCATGGGATCAACCTGGGTGGACGCGGCGCGCCCTTGTGCCTTGGGGTCGGAATTTTATGCCACCGCCTCCGGCTGCGCCGCCCGGCCCTGAGCGCCGGGGCGGCCCCCAAGGCGATGAATGTGGGTTCTAAAACAAAATCAGCCCGCAGCGCTTTACCAGCAAGCGCCACCAGCTATATTTACAGGAGCAAGCTCAGAACAGCACGCGGCTGCGCAGCGTTCCGGGCACATGGGCCAGTTTGTCGAGCGCCAGGTCCGACGACGCGGCGTCGATGTCGATCACCACATAGCCAATCTTCTCGTTGGTCTGCAGATACTGGGCCGAGATGTTGATCTGGTTGTCCGACAAGATGCGGTTGATCTCGGACAGCACACCCGGCACATTGCGGTGAATGTGCAGCAGGCGATGCTTGCCGGGGTGCGCGGGCAACGCCACCTCGGGGAAGTTGACCGACGACGTGCTGGTGCCGTTGTCGCTGTACTTCACCAGCTTTTCCGCCACTTCCAGCCCGATATTGGCCTGCGCCTCCATGGTGGAGCCGCCAATGTGCGGGGTCAGAATCACGTTGTCCAGTCCCCGCAGGGGCGACTGAAACTCGTCCTTGTTGGTGCGAGGCTCCACCGGAAACACGTCGATGGCGGCGCCCAGCAGCTTCTTGGCCTTGAGGGCGTCGGCCAGCGACTCAATCTCCACCACGGTGCCCCGCGCTGCATTGATCAGAATGCCGCCGGGCTTCATGGCCGCAATTTCAGCCGCACCGATCATCCCCGCGGTGGATGGCAACTCGGGCACATGCAGGCTCACGATATCGCTCTGCCCCAGCAACGTGTGCAGATCGGGCACCTGCCGGGCATTGCCCAGGGGCAGTTTGCTGACCACGTCATAAAACGCCACATGCATGCCCAGCGCCTCGGCGAGCACCGACAGTTGCGTGCCGATGGAGCCGTAGCCCACGATGCCCAGGGTCTTGCCCCGGATCTCGTAGGCGTTGTCGGCCGACTTGAGCCAGCCACCGCGGTGCGCCACGGCGTTCTTTTCGGGGATGCCGCGCAGCAGCAAGATGGCCTCGGCCAGCACCAGCTCGGCTACCGACCGGGTGTTG
>DAOPUP010000435.1:0-2351 GCA_035350655.1 Acidovorax sp.
GGCGGCATGACGCTGCACGACCTGGCCGCCGTGTATGGCGTGAGCGCCGAGCGCATTCGCCAGATCGAGGTGGCCGCCATGAAGAAGATGAAGGCAGCGCTGGCCGATTACGCCTGAGCACCGTCTGCCCGCGGGCGCGGCCGGCGGGAAAGGCAGCAGAGATAATGGAGCGCGCAACTGTGGTTGCGCGCTTTTTTTTGGGGTGCCGGCACCACCAGCTCGCACCCGTCCAGCCCAAAGGAACTCCTGATGAACCCGTCCCCCCTGCGTCGCGCTGCGCTGGCGCTGGCCCTTGCCGCCGCTTGCGGCCCTGCCCTTGCACAATCCACTGCGGCCGGTCAGGCCCGGGCCACACCGGGCTGGCCCAGCAAGCCGGTGAAGCTGGTGGTGGGTTTCCCGGGCGGGTCCTCGCCCGACCTGGTGGCACGCACCCTGGCCGAGCCGCTGGCCAAAGCGCTGGGGCAGCCGGTGATTGTGGAAAACAAGGTGGGTGCAGGCGGTAACATCGCCGCCGACGCCGTGGCCAAGGCCACCGACGGCCACACCCTGGGCGTCATGATCAATGGCAACCTGACGATTGCCAAACTCATCAACCCCAAGATCAACTACGACCCACTCAAAGACCTGGCCCCCATCAGCCTGATCGCCACGGCCCCGCTGGCCCTGGCCGCGCCGGCCTCCGCACCGGGCACGACTGCGCAGGAGTTTTTTGCCTCGGCGCGCGCCAGCGGCGACCGCTGGAGCTATGGCACGCCGGGCGTGGGCACGGTGGCGCATATCGGCATGGAGCTGCTCAAAAGCAAAGCGGGCATCAACCCGGTGCATGTGCCGTACCCGGGCAACCCGCAGGTCATCAACGCCATTATTGGCGGGCAGATCCAGCTGGCCCTGCTGCCCCCGGCCATGGCGGCTGCGCAGGCCCGCGCGGGCAAGCTGCGCGTGATCGGTGTGACCTCGAGCGGGCGCAGCACCCTGGTGCCTGAATATCCCAGCCTGGCCGAGGCAGGCGTGAAAGACTTCAACCTCGAAATCTGGAACGCGGTGGCGGCCCCCCGCTCGCTGCCCCCGGCAGTGGCAGCACGCCTGTCGGTACTGTTCAGCGAGATTGCCCGCAGCCCCGAGGTACGCGCCAAGCTGTTTCAACAGGGCTGGCAGGTGACCGGCACGACCGCCGAGGGACTGGCCAACCGCATCCAGGCCGATGCGCGCGTGCTGGGCGGCGTGATCACCTCGCAGGGCATCAAGGCCGAATAAGGACGGAGGGAGGGCTCATCTGGGCCAATGGAGTGCCTGATGATCAAGGCCCGATGAACGGAGGCTTAGCGGGGATGCCTGCGCTGCGCCCGTTTAACCAGCCTCTTGCAGCAGTGCCCGCACATCTGCGCCCAGGGCCTGCGCACCGCTGCCGTAGCGGTTGTACACGCGCAGGCGGCCCGCCGTGTCATACACGTAGCTGCCGGCCGAGTGGTCCATGGTGTAGCTGGTGGGGGTCTTGCCATCGACCTTCTTGAAGTAGATCTTGAAGTCTTTGGCCACGGCGGCGATCTGCGCGGGGGTGCCCGACAGCGCCAAAAAGCTGGGGTCGAAGTTGGCCATGTAGGCCTTGAGTACCTCGGGCGTGTCGCGCTCGGGGTCTACGGTGACAAAAAGTCCCTGCAGGCGGTCGCCGTCCTTGCCCAGCATCTGCTTGACCTCGGCCAGTTCCTGCATCGAGGTGGGGCACACGTCGGGGCATTGGGTGTAGCCAAAGAACACCACCACCACCTTGCCCGCAAAGTCCTGGAGGTGGCGCGCCTGGCCGTTGTGGTCGGTCAGCGGAATATCGCGCGCGTAATCGGCCCCGGTAATGTCCACCCCGCGAAACTCGGTCTTCTTTCCGGAACAGGCAGAAAAAATGGCGCTAGTGCTTATGATTAAAGCACTTTTTGCTATTAATTTAAGAGCATTTCTTTTATGCATGGTGTTCACAACGCGTAGTGGTCCACCAGCAGCGCGGCAAACAGCGCACTCAGGTGAATGAGGGAAAAGCGAAAGGTCTTGCGCGCCAGGGCATCGGAATAATTGCGCCACAGCGCAAAGCCATAGCCGCAGAACCCGGCGCTCAGCAGCACAGCCGCCGCCAGATAGATCCACGAGCTCATGCCGTAGATGAAGGGCATGAGGCAGCCCGCAAACAGGATCAGGGTGTACAGAAACACCTGCAGGCGCGTGAACTCGTTGCCATGCGTCACCGGCAGCATGGGCAGGCCCGACTTGCGGTAGTCCTCTACCCGGTACAGCGCCAGCGCCCAGAAATGCGGCGGCGTCCACAGAAAGATGATGAGGAACAGGATCAGCGCCTCGGGGCCGAC
>DAOPUP010000436.1:0-2349 GCA_035350655.1 Acidovorax sp.
GCAATGCGCCGCATCAGGTCGTCATGGTTGGTCAGTGCACTGGGCAGCGTCATGGAATAAGGACTCCTCAAAAGAACAGGCCATGCTGCCCATGCCCCATGTCATGTGCATGACATCCATAAGGCATCCTGGGCAGCACACAGGATGCCGGTCCACGGTGTCAGAGAAATCACCTACCGCAGGCTAACCCAGTAAGCCAGCAAGATCAACGCCAGCACCAGCGCCAGCCAGCCCACCACCAGCCAGCGCCACAGGGCTGGCGCATGCCGCAACTCCAGAAAGTCCAGACACACCAGCACCCCTTTCACGAACGCCAGCGCAAACATGGCCAGCACCGGCCCCATGGAGCCATGGCCGGACAGGCCCGCCTCGCCAATCCAGTACGTTGCAGCCGTGATGGCCAGCAATATCAGCCAGACACGGGTGTGTGAAATAGCAGGCATCTCTTCGCTCCTCAACGCATCACGTAAACCAGCGGGAACAGCACGATCCACAGCAGATCGACCATGTGCCAGAACGCCGCGCCCGTCTCCAGCGCGTGGCAATCATGGCTGCCATAGCACCCGCGCCGCGTTTTTCCCCACAGATATCCAAGCGCCAGCATGCCAACCACCACATGCAGGAAGTGAAAACCGGTGAGGAAAAGGTAAAACATGTAGAAAGTGTTTGTCGAAAGGTCCACCCCGGACGCCATTTTCTGGGCGTATTCGCCCAGTTTGACCACGACAAATCCCCCCCCGCAGGCCAAGGCCCCCAGCAACCAGCGCGCACCCACCGTGGATGCGTTGCGCCGGACTGCGGACACCGCGCTGGCCACGCACCAACTTCCTGTTATCAGCAGAACGGTGTTCAGCGCGCCTGCATTCAGGTTGAGCGTGGCCTGCGATGCATTGAACAACTCCACCTCCCGCGTGCGGGCAAACGCAAAGGAAACAAAGAGGATCGCAAAGGTCAGCAACTCCAACAAAATGATCAGCCAGACCCCCAGGTCACCTGGGAGCCTGGGGGTGGCATCCTGAACATGCGGGGGAAAGCGTGCGTCGTCCACCAAACCCTCTACTGGCTGCGATTCGTTGCTCGAAGACGACAAATAACTGGGTACGGGACCGTGCATAGGGAACATCCTGACTGATAATTCGCAGCCTTTTGCAACCAGGGGTTGCAGGCAAGCAACTCCAGGCTCATATTCTGTCGCCGCAAAGTGCCCAGAAGGCATAAGTTCAATGTAAGATTCATACCGAATGAATCTTATTGATTCTAATCAACCATTTGACCCGCTAAGTCATTACGATGCGGGCTCATCACTGCATGAGGTACACCATGAGTCAAGGCTTCACGAGCCAGATGGCGCGCAACATTTTTTACGGGGGCACGGTTTTTTTCGTGCTCGTGTTTGCGAGCCTAATTTTCCACACCGAAACCAAAATTCCCGAGCGATCCAAAGCGGGCGAAATCACGGAGTCCGTAGTCCGTGGAAAGCATTTATGGGAGACGCGCAACTGCATCGGCTGCCATACACTGCTGGGCGAGGGTGCCTATTTCGCACCTGAGTTGGGCAACGTCTATGCGCGTCGTGGCCCTGATTTCATCAAGGGCTGGATCAAGGCCATGCCCACGCACACGCCGGGCCGCCGCCAGATGCCGCAGTTCAACTTCACCGAAGCACAGCTTGATGATCTGGTCGAGTTCCTGCGCTGGACCAATGGCATCGATGCCGAAAAGTGGCCACCCAATATCGAAGGGTAAGCATCTCAGTGCACTGAGACCTCACATCCAAGGATACAAAAATGCAACCCGCAACCCTTAAATACCAATCGCAGTCTGTCGCCAAGCTGTACTTCATCGCGGCGCTAGGACTGTTCACCGGCCAGATCATCTTCGGTCTGACGCTCGGCCTGCAATACGTGATCGGTGATCTCATGTTCCCGGCCATTCCCTTCAACATCGCCCGCATGGTTCACACCAACCTGCTGATCGTGTGGCTGTTGTTCGGATTCATGGGCGCCGCCTATTTCATGGTGCCCGAAGAGAGCGAAACCGAGCTTTACAGCCCGCTGCTCGCCAAGGTGCTGTTCTGGATCTTCCTGGCCGCCGGAGCCCTGACCATCCTCGGTTACCTGCTGGTGCCCTATGCCACGCTGGCCGAGATGACAGGTAACGACCTGTTGGCCACCATGGGGCGCGAGTTCCTGGAGCAACCCTTGCCTACCAAAGTCGGCATTGTGGTGGTGGCACTGGGCTTCCTCTTCAACATCAGCATGACCGTGCTGAAGGGTCGCAAGACCGCCATCACCCTGGTGCTGCTGCTCGGTCTGTGGGGCCTGGCGCTGATGTTCCTGTTCAGCTTCG
>DAOPUP010000437.1:0-2347 GCA_035350655.1 Acidovorax sp.
GACGCAGGAAAGGCGCAGGAAGGCCCGTAGGCAGTCGCAACCGACCGCGCCTGACCGATGCCCTACCTGCAGTGGATTGCCCGCTGCAGTGGCTGCACAACGCCATGAACTGCGCTGCGCTGCCGCTGCGTCTGCGCATGGCCTGCGCCGTGGCTCTGCTGCCGTACTTTCACACCCGCAAGCGCCGCCGTATACGCCCGCCAGGCCAATGACAGCGACCTGATTAAGTACGCCACCGAGATTCGTGTCCGCGCCCAGCGCAGGGCAGGGGAGATGCTGGCGCAGACGCCCAAGGCAACTGGCGCTGCTGGCATTGGGCCTATTGCGGTCGAAGCTAACGACCGCAATCAGCCAACCCTTTCCGATATGGGCATCACGAAAGACCAGTCCAGCAACTTGAGATTGCACCCTTCCGGATTTGAAATGCCGAAGTTACGAAGCCCCCGCCCGTGGGGCTTTTCTTTTGTCTGGTGCTGGCAGTAGGTTATGTAGGTCAGATAGGTTTGACCCAGCCCGCCCCCGGAAAGTGTCAGACGCGAAAAACTGTGCTGATCGTTTTTAGCCCCGTTGATCGTATCGAGCTGCGGGGGACGCTGCGGGGGATGATCGGCCAGAAAAGAAAAAACCCTAAGTGAATCAATCACTTAGGGCGTGTTCTGGCGGAGAGGGCGGGATTCGAACCCGCGGTGGGGATTAGCCCACACACGCTTTCCAGGCGTGCGACTTAAACCGCTCATCCACCTCTCCGGAGCCTGCGATTATAGCCACAGGAGAAGGGGTGTTTTGGCGGCTTCCTTTGTTTGGTGCAAAAAAAGCCGGTTTGGCGACTCAGGCGGTCTTTTGGGTTTGAACCATTTTCATGGCCGATCCAATAAGGGCCGAGACTTCGGTCATGTTGCTGGGCACGATGAGGGTGGTGGTGGCCTCCTGGGCCACCTTGCCATAGGCTTCCACGGCTTTTTCGGCCACCTTGAGTTGCACGGCCTGCTCGCCGCCGGGCTGGCGGATGGCGGCGGCCACGCGCTCGATGGCTTCTGCGTTGGCTTCGGCCACGGCCTTGATGGAGGCGGCTTCGCCAGCGGCCTTGTTGATGACGGCCTGCTTTTCGCCTTCGGAGCGTGCGATGAAGGCTTCGCGTTCGCCGGTGGCGATGTTGATCTGTTCCTGGCGGCGCCCCTCGGAGGCGGCAATCAGGGCGCGCTTTTCGCGCTCTGCGGTGATCTGGGCCTGCATGGCGTGCAGGATTTCTTTCGGGGGGGTGAGGTCCTTGATTTCGTAGCGCAGCACCTTCACGCCCCAGTTCAGCGCGGCTTCGTCGATGGCCTGGACCACCTGGGCGTTGATGATGTCGCGCTCTTCAAACGTCTTGTCGAGTTCGAGCTTGCCGATCACACTGCGCAGCGAGGTCTGCGCCAGCTGGGTGACGGCCATGATGTAGTTGGACGAGCCGTAGCTGGCGCGCATGGGGTCGGTCACCTGAAAGTACAGGATGCCGTCCACCTGCAGCTGCGTGTTGTCGCGGGTGATGCAGATCTGGCTGGGCACATCGAGCGGGATTTCTTTGAGGCTGTGCTTGTAGGCCACCTTGTCGACGAAGGGCACCAGAAAGTTCAGGCCCGGCGTGAGCGTGCCCGCGTATTTTCCCAGCCGCTCTTTTACCCAGGCGTTTTGTTGCGGCACGACCTTGACGGAGCGCGCAATAAATATGACGGCGATGACGAAGATGAGGATGGCGATTTCCATGGGGGCCTTTTCGGGAGTTGGGTGGGAAAAGCGGGTTCAGAGCGGGTCGACCAGCAGGCGGCTGCCTACCAGCTCGGCCACGCGGTGCATGCCGGTGGCGGGTGTGACGCCAGGGCGATGGATGGCGGTCCATTGGGTGCCGCGGTATTTCACGCTGGCGGTGCCGTCGGCACTCCAGCTGTCGATCATGACGATTTCGCCCACATCCAGATTCACGCTGCGATCCGCGCGGGCAGAGGGGTCGCCAGGACGCCTTTTCTTGAATTGGTGCCATGCCACCACCGCACCGCCGCCCACCGCAGAGGCCAAGACGATCTGCACGGTCAGTGGCAGGCCCAGATGGGCGGCCAGCGCCGCGGCTGCAAGCCCCACTGCCAGCATCAGCAGATAGAAGGTGCCTGTGAGCAGCTCGGTCACCACCGCCGCGCCTGCCAACAGCCACCAGATTGTGGATTCCTCCATGCCGACTCCTTGTGTGTTCGTCTTTAGTTCACCACATTCTGGGTCAAAAGAATGGCACTTCTGAGGAGCGTCATGCTTATTCCTTACACTTCGCGCCTGTTTCGTTATTTGGCCGGGCATGGCACGGTTGCACGGAGGCTGC
>DAOPUP010000438.1:0-2347 GCA_035350655.1 Acidovorax sp.
GCGGCGCCGAGGTGCGCGAGATGAACATGACCAGCGGCCTGCAGGCCATCACCCGCGGCCAGGCGCACGGCAAAAAAATGTGGCTCGGTGGCGCCGACCCGCGGCGCGAAGGCGTGGTGATGGGGGATTGACCCCCTCAATCCAAGAAAAACAGACTGCTAGCGCTTTTGCATCAAGCACTTTAAGCTATTAAAAATAGAGCATTTTGCCGGCAAGGCCGCACCATGCGCTTGCCTTTTTGAACACGCCACCCGACGCACAGCCTGCGTTTCACGCCGCCACCGCACCCGCCAACCGCTGCACCGCCAGCGCACTCCCCCGCGGCCAGGCCCATGGCCAAAAGGGGTGGCATCGACTTACCCAACGGGTGCCCCGTCCACCGGGCCGCCATCGGCAGGCCTGCCGTCCACCTGCACCGACAGCTCGGGCAGGGCCGCCAGGCGCTGGATGGCCTTGAAGCCCTGCTCCACCGCGCGGCGCAGGTCGCTCAGCCGCGACAGCCACTCATACACGGCGTTGACATCCACCGCCCCGCCCGCACCGGCATGCAGCAGCCCGGCCTTGGCCGCCTGGTAAGCCGCTTCGAACACCGAGCGCGCTTCACTCACCAGCCACTCACCAGCGGGGCCCTGGCGCGGGCACTCCGGGTCGGCCGACGCAAAAAAGCCCTGCGCTGCGATGAACACCGGCACCACGCAGGCCACGATGTCCGGGCTGGCAGCGCCCGCATCGGCAGCGGCATCGGCCGATGGGTTGTCAGGCATTCCCGGCAGGACCAAGCCCGCCAGCACCGACGACCCGCCACCGTCCGCCCGGGGCGTGTGGCTCCCCTGCACTCCGACGTGGTGCATGACCCTGGCCAGGGTGTCGAAATGCGTGGCAATGCGCAGCAGCTCTGGCAGCTGGCTCGCCACCTCCTGGTGCATGGGGTGGCGGCTGATCTCGCTGACGAAACGGCCAATCTCCTTTTGCAGATGCTCCACCACCTGCAGCTGGCGTGCCAGACGCGCATCGGCCTGGGGCACTGGCGCCGCCCAGGGTAGCGCCAGCGGGTTCTGGCGCGTGGCCTCGCCAGCCAGTTGCATGGCCAGGTGGCCCAGGCGCGCCAGTTCGCGGCGCAGGGCCTGCAGCGCCAGCGCCGGCACGGCCGCCACGTTGCGATCCAGGTAGCGTGGCCGGGCCACATCCTCATCGGCCGAGCCAAAATGGGACCGTAAAAAACGCACCAGCGGCCCCGACAAGGGCCACATCAAGGCCACGCCGAGCAAATTGAACAGCGTGTGAAAGATGACCAGCTGGGTCACCGCATCGCCGCTGCCCAGCAGCCCGATGCCCACGGCATGGATCAGGCGCAGCAGCGGCGAGAGCAGCGCCAGGGCCACCACGGCGGTCACCACATTGAACAGCACATGCGCCGCCGCCAGGCGGCGGGCATTGGACGTGGCGCCGATGGCCGCCAGAATGCCGGTGAGCGTGGTGCCGACATTGGCGCCGATCACCATGGCGGCCCCCGCTTCGACCGGCATCATGCCGCCCGCCACGGCCGTCAGCACCAGCGTCAGCGTGGCCGACGACGCCTGTAAAACAATCGTCAGGCCGACGCCGACCAGCACGGCCAGCGCCAGCCCCGTCAAATCGCGGCCCAGCTGCGGCAGGGCCTGAGCTCCCAGGCCCTCGAACCCCTCCCGGAGCATGTCGATGCCCAGGAACAGCACGCCAAAACCGGCCAGGGCCATGCCCAGGCCGCCCCGGCGCGTGCCCTCACCGGTGAGTTTGAGCGCCATGCCCAGGCCGATGGCCGGCAGGGCAAAGGCGTCGATCTTCATCTTGAAGCCGATCCAGGCCACCAGCCAGCCGGTGACCGACGAGCCCACATTGGAGCCAAACACCACCCACAGCGCCGAAGTGAAGCTCAACAGCCCGGCATTGACAAAGCCGATGGCCGCCACGGTCATGGCCGTGGACGACTGCACCAGCGCCGTCAGCAGGACACCGGTGACCAGCCCGTGCAGCCGCGTGCGCGTCCAGGCCGCCAGAATGCGCTCCAATGCCCGACCCGCCGCCAGCTTGAGTCCGTCGGTGAGCATGGTCATGCCCAGCAGGAACAGGCCGATACCGCCCAGCAGCGATACCGCCAGCGTCCAGTGCGAAGACACACCCGTCACGCTGCCCACCACCACAGCCCCCTGTGGGCAGGCGATGCGCAGGACTTACACATCAATGGCGTTGGCCGAACCTGCCTGCTTGCGCAGCTCGAACTTCTGGATCTTGCCGGTGCTGGTCTTGGGCAGCTCGCCAAACACCACGGCGCGCGGCACCTTGAAGCCCGCCAGGTGCTTCTTGCAAT
>DAOPUP010000439.1:0-2342 GCA_035350655.1 Acidovorax sp.
CCGTTTGCGTGAAACTGTGGCGGCAGATGATTCCAGTGGTGGGGCAGTATTTATTGCGCGACTGGCGAATCTGGCGACGGTCAATCAAACGTTGGGGCGAGATGCGACCGACGAATTACTCCGCGCATATGGCGAGGCATTGGCAGAAGTGGCACGCAAGTACCCGGAGGGGTTGGCGGCGAGGCTCAATGGTGCAGACTTTGCACTGTTGGTCCCTGCGCTGGCGAGCCCGCAGGAAACTGCCCATCAGTTGTTGCAGTCCCTGGTCCAGGTTGCGTCGGCCTACTTGCCAGAGTATCCGAGTACCTGGCTCGGGTGCGGCCATTTTCCGCGGGGCGTCGAAACCGCGGCCATTCTGGCCCAGGTGGATGCCGCGCTTGCCGCAGTGGAGGCCGAGGGACGCAATGGGATGCGACTTGTTGATATGCGTCAGGGAGACGAGGCACCTCGAAGTTCGGAAGAATGGAGCAACATCATCCGCCGCGCCCTGGAGCAGCGGTGGGTGCGGTTGGTTTCTTTCCCCGTGGCATCGCTCGATGGAGGTCTTATCCATCGGGAGTGTCCGCTGAGGTTGATGTTCGACCCCAGTGGTGAATGGCAGCCCGCCGGCCGCTTTTTGCCTGTCGCCGAACGTCTGCGCCTGACGCCACAACTGGATTTGGCTGCAGTTGCGCTGGGGCTGGATGAACTGGAAGCCAAACCTGCTTTGCCCGGGCTTGCCATCAATCTCTCCGCCAGCTCACTGGAGTTGACGGAGTTCCGTACGGAATTGAGGCAGTTACTCAAACGCCGTTCGGGTACCAGCCGCCTTTGGCTTGAGGTGGCCGAGTCCGGGGTGCTGGCCCATTTCGCGGCTTTCCGGGAGCTCTGTAGTGAGTTGCGGGATGTCGGCTGCAAATTGGGCGTGGAGCATTTTGGGCGCCAGTTCAGCGAAATTGGCCGCCTCCATGATCTGGGGCTCGACTATCTGAAGGTCGATGGCAGCTTCATTCGGGGACTGGATCAGAACATTGGAAATCAGACTTTTCTGAAAGGACTTTCAACCATTGCGCACGGAATCGGTTTGCAGGTGATCGCTGAAGGAGTCACTAGCGCGGCAGAGTTGCAGGCATTGGGGCTCTTGGGGTTCGATGGCTCGACGGGTCCCGCTGTACAAGACCCGTCGTGACACCGACGTCGCGGATTTAGGGCAACGCTGAATGAGTAGCCGCTGGCGAATGTAAGCGGCACGAAGATCGGTGATGCGTGGATTTCGAGCCTGAACCCTTGCCCCATCGGGCAGTTTGACGGGTCTTGCGACCCACATCCGCCCCTTACGGGCGCACCTGTGCCAACAGTCTTTGTCGGCTCAGGTAGATATTGGCCAACGCCAGGGCTGTGAACGCCCGCGTGGCATTCTTCTGTAGTCCGCGGTAGCGCACCTTGCTAAAGCCCCACAACCGCTTGACCACACCGAAGACATGCTCCACCCGCGCACGGATGCGTGACTTGCTGCGGTTCTTGGCCCTTTGCGCCTCATCCACCTCCCCGTTATGCCGGGTGCGCTGGTTGGTGAAGTCTTGGGCTTGGGGTGCCTTGGAGGCAATCAACGTCTTCTGACTGGCATAAGCCGAGTCGCCATAGACGCGTCTCTCCTTGCCATGCAGCAGGCTGGGCAGTGGGTGCTTGTCGTGCACGTTGGCCGCCGTCACGACTGCGCTGTGCGTCAATCCTGTCTGGCTGTCTACGCCGATGTGCAACTTCATGCCGAAGTACCACTGCTGGCCCTTCCTGGTCTGGTGCATGTCCGGGTCACGCGCCTTATCGGCGTTCTTGGTGGAGCTGGGTGCTCCAATGATGGTGGCATCCACGATGGTGCCCGTGTTGACCTGGATGCCGCGCGCCTGCAATTCCTTGCCCACCCGTGCGAACAGGGCCTCCCCCAGTTTGTTGTCATTAAGCAAGCGGCGGAACCTGAGCATCGTGGTGGCGTCCGGTACCGGCTCGGCGCCCAAATCAATGCCCGCGAAGCGGCGCAGGCTGGCGCTGTCATACAGGGCCTCCTCGCAGGCCAGATCGGCAAGGTTGAACCAGTGCTGGATGAAGTGGATGCGCAGCATGCGCTCCAGTCCAATGGGCGGGCGACCGTTGCCAGCCTTGGGATAGAACGGCGCAATCTCCTCGCACAGGGCTGACCACGGTACCAGCGCCTCCATGGTTTTGAGGAATTCGTCGCGCCTTGTGGGTTTGCGGTGTTGCTCGAAGCCTGACTGGGCGTCGGCGGCCATGGCTAGCGTTTGTTGCTTCATGGCCCCGTAATCTACCCGCGTTACAGCTACGCAGGGGACTTATTCAGCATTGCC
>DAOPUP010000440.1:0-2339 GCA_035350655.1 Acidovorax sp.
CGCATTTCGGCGCGGGTGATGAAGCGCACGTTGTCGGCCTTGCCGTCGTATTCGATGGTTTCGCTTTCACCTTCGATGAATTCGTCGGGTGTGCCGGCCACGGTGTCGCGCTTTTGCCGGAAAAACGCCCGCTTGCCAGGCTCGGCCGTCACCACGCCGTACTGGTAGCCCTCGGCATCCTGGCGCACGTCGAGCCGCGCGCCGCGCAGCACGATGGAGCCCTTGGTCATGACCACCCGGCCCGTGAATACGCTGGTCTGCTTGAGTTCATCGTGGCGCAACGCATCGGCCTCGATGTTCATGGGCTTGTTGCGGTCGGCCTTTTCGGCCTGCCCCACGCCAGGGACGCAGGCAAGGGCCATGAGCAGCAGGATCGGAAGGAGGCTTTTTTTCATGAGGCACGAATCTTGCACTGATTGTAGCCATGCACCGGGCTTGCGCCCATAAAAAAAGCCCGCGGATGCGGGCTTGCCTGCGGGGCGGCCGAGATCAGCCCTTGCGCGCCACGCCCGCCAGATACTCCACGACCTGCAGCACGGTCTGCATGCCACCAGCCATGGTGCCATCGGTATAGAAACGGCCAGCCACGCCCATCGAAGGAACGCCTTCCACGCCATAACCCTCTTGCAGCACCGAAGCACGGCGCACCTGGCTGGACACCGTGAAGGAGTTGTAGACCTCCTTGAACTTGGCTGCGTCCACGCCCTGTTGGGCCACCCAGGCAAAGATCTCGTCGTCCTTGGCCAGCTTGAGCTTCTCGACATGGATGGCGCGGAACACTTTGACGTGCAAGGCGTCGAGCTTGCCCATGCCCTCCAGTGCGAAATACAGTTTCTGCTGGGGCACGAAGCTGGCATTGAACGCCACCGGAATGCGGCGGATGCTCAGGTCCTTGGGCGCCGTCTTGAGCCAGGCATCGAGCGCGGGCTCGAAGGCATTGCAGTGCGGGCAGCTGTACCAAAAGAACTCGATCACATCGATCTTGCCGGCAGGCGCATCGGGAGCCAGGGGCTTGGCGAGTTTGGTGTAGTCCTTGCCCTCCTTGAACTGGCGCGCCTGCGCCATGGCCGGTGTGGCCAGCGGCAGGGTCAGGGCGGAAGCGGCAACCACCGAGGCGGTGGACAGGGAAAACTCGCGGCGTTTCATGACAGGGACACTCCTTCTTCTGGTCTGGGGGTGTGAGACCGCCCCCTCTAAAAAGTTCAGACGATGGCGACGGGCACGACCATCCTAGCGCTGGACGCGCACCATCGCGGACTCGACGCCGGCGCCGTCCAGTTTTTCCTTCAGCTGCTCGGCATCGTCGCGCTTGGAGAAAGGACCTACGCGCACGCGGTACACGGTGCGGCCGTTCTGTTCGCGCTCACTCACGCGGGCTTCCCAGCCCAGCATGGCCAGCTTGGCGCGCTGCGCATCGGCCCCCGACTGGCTGGGGAAGGCACCGGCCTGCACGAAATAGTCGAACGGATCCACCGCCGCCGACTTGGCCCGGGCCAGGTCGCCCAGCGGGTCTGCCGAGGCCGCGGGTTTGGTGTCGGCCTTGATGTCGGCCTTTGCGGCCGGCTTGGCGTCGGCTGTGACCGGCTTGCTGGCGGGGACGCGCGCAGCGCTGACCTCGGACGCCGGTGTCGCATCGCTGGTGCTGGTGCTGGTGCTGACCGAGGCCGCCGCAGCCGGCGGACGGGCGGGATTTTTGCCGTAAAGCGGCGAATTGGGGTCCCAGTTCTTGTTTTTTTGCGCTTCGGCCGCGTCCTGATCCACGCCCCGCATGCCGCTCTTGTTCAGGAAAGGCACCGGCACCTTGGTCACATACACGGCCACGGCCAGCGCAGCGCCCAACCCCACGATGACCCCGACAATGAAACCGATGATGGCGCCGCCCGTCTGCTTGTTCTTCATGGTGCTCACTGCTTACATTCTGGCCGGGGCCGATACGCCCAGCACGGCGAGGCCATTGTGCAATACCTGCGCAGTGGCGGCGACCAGGGCCAGGCGCGCGCGCTTGACGGTTTCGTCGTCGACCAGGATCCGCTCGGCGTCGTAGTAGCTGTGGTAGCTGGCGGCCAGGTCGCGCAGGTAGAAGGTCACGTCGTGCGGCGCCTCGCCCTCGGCGGCGGCGGTGAGCATCTCGGGGTATTTGGCCAGTTGCAGCATCAGCGCCTGGGCCTGCGGGCCTTCGAGCGCCGACAGGTCCACATCCTTCAGGGCCGCAACATCGCCACCGCCGGCCTCCTGCCAGGCCCGCAGCACCGAGCAGATGCGCGCATGGGCGTACTGCACGTAATACACCGGGTTGTCGTTGTTCTGCGCCACGGCCAGGTCCACGTCGAAGGTGTACT
>DAOPUP010000441.1:0-2332 GCA_035350655.1 Acidovorax sp.
ATCTGCGGCGCCACGCTCACACCCACGGGCACGCCCGCCTCGGCCAGCGCGCGAATGGTGCGCAGGCGCCGGTGCGGCGCGGCCGCACGCGGCTCCATGCGCCGGGCCAGCGCGGCATCGAGTGTGGTGATGGTCACGTACACCGCTGCCAGTCGCTGCGCCGCCAACGGCGCCAGCAGATCGAGGTCACGTTCCACCCCGCTGCTCTTGGTGACCAGCGAAAACGGATGCCGCGCATCGCGCAGCACCTCGATCACGCACCGCGTGAGGCGCAGCTCACGCTCCACCGGCTGGTAGCAATCAGTGGCCGAGCCGATGTTCAGCAGGCGTGGCACATGGCCCGGGCGCGCCAGTTCGGCGCGCAAAACCTGGGCGATGTTGTGCTTGGCCATGATCTGCGTCTCGAAATCAAGACCCGGCGACAAATTCAGGTAGCTGTGCGTGGGCCGGGCGTAACAATAAATGCAGCCATGCTCGCAACCCCGGTAGGGGTTCACCGAATGCTCAAAAAAGATATCAGGGGAATCGTTGGCGCACAGCGCGCTGCGCGCGGTTTCCAGGTGCACTCGGGTGGACGGCGGGGCGGCCTGGCCCTTTCCATCGGGCGGAAAATCCCAGCCATCATCGACCAGCGTGCGCGCCTCCTGCATGAACCGGTGCGGCATCGCGCTGGCAGCACCCCGGCCGCGCATGGTCTGGAGGGGAATCCGCACTTCGATGGGCGGGCCGCAGGCAGGATCAACAGCACAGGATTCATTTTTCATAACTGTATAAATATACAGTTTTCTAGAATGACGGTGCGCTCCGCCGGCTCCTGCTTTGACCACGCGAGGCAGTGCGAGATTCGCGATCCACTACAGTCCCGGCCTTTACAACCAGCTTTCGAGGTACTCCATGGCGCGCAAACCCCAGATCATCCTGTCCTCCCTGGACCTGGACCGCATTGAGGCATTGCTGGCGGCGATTCCGGCCAGCGTCTTTCCGGGCAAGGCCGACCTGCAGGCAGAGCTGGATCGCGCGGACGTGCTGGCGCCCGAAGAGATTCCGCCCAACGTGGTGACCATGAACTCCACCGTGCAATTCACGATCGAGGAGACCGGCAAGGAGTTCTGCCTGACGCTGGTCTATCCACGCGACATGGACGGCAGCGCCGACCGCATCTCGATCTTTGCGCCCGTGGGCAGTGCCTTGCTGGGTCTGTCGGTGGGCGATGAACTGGCCTGGCCCGGCCCCGGCGGCAAGTCGATGACGGTGCGCGTGAAAAGCATCGTCTACCAACCCGAAAGCGCGGGCGAACTGCACCGCTGACCCGCCCCAAATGTGCGATGCGACTGCGTCGCGCAGACGCGACGCTGCTGGGGGCTCAGGCCCAGTGGCTGGTGGTTACCGCCACCAGCATGCCGGTGCCCACCAGCCCGGCCTGCCAGCGCAGCGCCGTGGTCCATGACGGCACCTGGCGTTCCACGCGCACATACAGCAGCCGGCCCGCCATCAGCGACAGGGCGAACGCCGCCAGCATGCCCAGCGCATTCCACTCGGGCGCCTGCGGCCAGAGGTGGCTGACGACCGCATTGACCAGCAGGCACACCGGAAAGTGCACCAGAAAAACCGAATACGACATCTGGCCGAGCCGCACCACGGGCGCGAACCCCTGCCACTGGCGCCAAAGCGGTGATCGCAGCGCCCAGGCCAGCGCCAGCGCCGCCCCCAGCGCCACGGCAATGCGCCCCCGGAAATCCAGCACCAGGGCGGCGGTGCCCAGCGCAGCAATGGCAGCCATCCACCCGCCGGCACGCGGCGCCTGCACAGCCCAGTGGGCCATCATCCCGAGCCCATAGGCCCCGAAGAAATACAGGGCCCACATGTCCAGTTGTGGCTGGCGGTTGAACACCAGCAAAGAGGCGCCCGTGCCGGCCACCACCAGCGCACGCCCCAGCCAGGCAGCATGGCGCGCGCGCCCCCTCCCACACACTGCTCGCACCAGCGCCAGCAGCAGCACGGAGCACACAAAGAGCTGGAAATCAATGGCGACATACCACACCCCCGCCGACAGGGCCTCTTCGCCCACGATGTCCTGCAGCAGCAGCGCATTGGCCAGCAGCTGGGCCAGATCGGGCGCACCGGGTACCGAGGGGTGGTCCATCCAGCCGCCCACCAGCGCGGCCAGCACCACCGCCAGCACCAGCGCCACGGCATAGGGCACCACCAGCCGCACGAAGCGCCGCGCAATCTGCGGGCCGGCGCTGTCAAACCGCGCCAGCCCCTGCGGCGCCAGGCTGGCCGCCGCCAGATAGCCGCCCAGCACCAGAAACACCTGCACGGCCATGCGCCC
>DAOPUP010000442.1:0-2329 GCA_035350655.1 Acidovorax sp.
TGGCCAACATCCACATCGACGCGCCGCTGGCCGACCGCCCCGGCGCCGCGCCCGCCTGGGACAACGTGCTCTATGGCGATGCCAACCCGGGCGGCCTGGGCTATGTGGACGCCGGCCACCAGCGCCTGGACCCGCGCGCCGTGCTCGCCGGCCCCACCGTACTCAGCTATTACCAGGCACTGGGCGATGTGCCGCAGGGCCGCGCGCAACTGGCCACCCAGCCCTGGACGCACTGGGCCAACGCCACATTGGCCGCCTTGGGCGTGCCCCACCCCGACCTGCCGCGCCGCGCCACGCGCGTGGACATCACGCGTTACGGCCACGCCATGTCCATCCCCACGCCGGGGGTGCTGGGATTTTTAAGCCGAATTGGCCTGCAGCCATTGCGTGGCAATGGCAGGCAGCTATCGAATGGTGAGCATTCCACCTGGATTCCGACACCCACCACCGCGCGCCTGGCCTTTGCGCACAGCGACTGGTCGGGCTATTCGGTGTTTGAAGAGGCCTTCACGCGCGGGCATGGCGCGGGGCTGGCGGTGGCGCGCTAGCGAAAAAAAGCGCCAGTGCATTGCACCCTGGCGCAGATGGGGGCGCGTGGCATGCGCATGCATGCCACGCAGTTCTGCCTCAAGGCAGCGCCACGCCCGCCTTGGTGATGACCTTCTGGTGCGAGTAGTCGCCGGCGGCCGGGCGCGCAATGCTGCCCTTGGCCTTGACGTAGTCCACAAAGCTCTGGGTGTAGAGCAGGTAGGTGTTCACGTACGCGCCGGTCTTGTACACCTGGCCCAGCGTGGCGTAGCCGTCGCCACCGGCCGCCACGAAGTCGTTGGTGACCAGCACATAGGTCTTGGCCGGGTCGATGGCGGTCCATGCGCCGGTGGTCTTGTTGCGCACTTGCACGTTGCTCAGGCGCTGGCCCTTGGCCTGGCTCATGTCCAGGTTCCAGCGCAGGCCGGCGGCGTAGGGGTGCGAGCCGTTGGACTGGGCGTTGTCCAGGTGGTTGGCCACGCCGTCTTCCAGGGCGGCGACCACTTGCGCTCCGGTCAGGTTCATCTCGACCAGCACGTTGGTGAACGGCAGGATGGTGAACGCCGTGTTCATGCTGAGTGTGCCCACGGGCAGCGCGATGCGCACGCCACCTGCGTTCTGCAAGGCAAAGTCGGCGCGCTTGCTGGCGTTGAGGAAGGCTTCGGACACCACCTGGGCGGCATCGCTGCCACGGGCCAGGGTGTTGGCGGTTTCGCAGCCGGCCACGCCGGTGCTGCGGTTGGTGGACTCACCGGGCATGCGCACCAGGCACAGGGCCTCGGTGGCGGTGCCGATGGTGATGGCCTTTTGGGCCGCCACCTGGCCGGTGTAGGTGGACAGCGTTTGCGCAGCGGTGGCGTCGGGGGTGGTCACGCGCACCTGGGCGCTGGTGGCCAGCTTGGTGACCAGGGCCTGGCGGTCGGCTTCGGCCAGGGTTTGCCAGGCGCCGGCACTGTCCTTGCGCTTGAAACTGTCGCCAATCACCAGCTTGGTCTGGCCACCACACTGGGCCACGCTGCCGCGGTCGTCAAACTTCACGTTCATCAGGCCATAGGCCTTGGCGTATTCCCAGGCCTGGCCGATACACACGGTCTCGCCCGACTTGTTTTTCACCAAGGTAGGGTAAGTGCCCGACGAAGTCGTGATGCCCACCGGCTTGAAGTCGCCGAGCAGGGAGTGCGAGTCGCCGCCGATGATCACATCCACATCGCTCAGTTGGGGTGCGATCACCTTGTCGGCATCAAAACCCAGGTGCGAGAGCAGCACGATGTGGCGCACGCCCTTGCCCTTGAGCGCGTCGATGGACTTTTGCGCCGCAGTGGCTTCGTCCAGGAACTGGGTGGTGGCCAGTGGGCGTGAGGAGTTCGTGATCTTGGACGCGGGCGACAGGCCGACGATGCCCACTTCCACCCCATCGATTTTCTTGATGGTGTAGGGCTGCAGGGCGGGCGCGCTGCCGCTGGGGGCCAGCGCGGTGCCGGCCTGGGCCACCACGTTGGCGCTGACCGTGGGCGTCTTGCAGGCGCCGCCCAAGGCGGGGTCTGCCAGCGCGTCGAGGAAGCCCTTGAGCGTGGTGTCGCCGTCGTCAAACTCGTGGTTGCCCGGCACGAAGGCGTCAAAACAGATGCTGTTCATCATCTGCGCATCGGCCTTGCCCTTGAAGAAGGTGTAGTACAGCGAGCCCGTGATGGCATCGCCCGCGTGCAGCTTGAGCAGGTTGGGCGTGCCGGCGAGCGACTTGAACACTGCCGTCTGGCGCGCAAAGCCGCCCAGTTCCACCTGCGTGGCCACGCCGTCGAGC
>DAOPUP010000443.1:0-2308 GCA_035350655.1 Acidovorax sp.
GCCTGCGCCAGAGCGCCCGGCACTACATGGACAACGCGCGCCGCTTTCAAAGCGGGCTGCGCAAAATCGGCTGAACGCCGCTGCTGCTCTTTTTTTCTCCTGGAATCCCTGCGTGTCTGAACTCCACAAATTTCTTTTCGATGGCATGCCCGTGCGCGGCATGCTCGTGCGCCTGACCGAGGCATGGACCGACATCCTGCACCGCCGCGCCAGCAACACGGCTACCGGCCCCTATCCCGCACCGGTGCGCGAGCTGCTGGGCGAAATGGCCGCGGCCGGCGTGCTGATGCAGTCCAACATCAAGTTCAACGGTGCTCTGGTGCTGCAGGTGTTTGGCGACGGCCCGGTCAAGCTGGCGGTGGCCGAGGTGCAGTCCGACCTGAGCCTGCGCGCCACCGCCACGGTCAATGGCCCCGTGGCCGACGATGCGCGCCTGAGCCAGATGCTCAATGTGGCGGGCGGCGGGCGCTGCGCCATCACGCTCGACCCCAAAGACCGCCATCCCGGCCAGCAGCCTTACCAGGGGGTGGTGCCGCTGCATGGCGACCAGCATGAAAAGCTCGAGCGGCTATCGGATGTGCTGCAGCACTACATGCTGCAGTCCGAGCAGCTCGACACGGTGCTGGTGCTGGCCGCCAATGACACCGTCGCGGCCGGCCTGCTGATCCAGCGCATGCCCCTCAAGGGCGAGGGAAACCTCGCTGCAGGCCTGACGCACCGCGAAAACGAAGACCAGATCGGCCACAACGAGGACTACAACCGCATCGCCCATCTGGCAGCGAGCCTGACCCGCGAGGAACTGCTGACCCTGGATGTGGACACCATCCTGCGCCGCCTCTTCTGGGAAGAAAAGCTGGTGCGTTTCGAGCCGCAGCAGGGTGCCAGCGGCCCGCGCTTTGCCTGCAGCTGCAGCCACGAGCGCGTGCGCAACATGCTGCGCAGCCTGGGCCGTGACGAGATCGAGAGCATTCTGACCGAGCGCGATGACATCGAGGTGGGCTGCGAATTCTGTGGCCAGCAATACCACTTTGATGCCGTGGATGCGGCGCAGATTTTTGTCTCTCCCGCTGTCAGCCAGCCTCCTGTGCCCCCTGGAATCCAGTAACTCAACCGGCGCTGCTTGCCGCAGCCCGGTCGGTGAGGGCGCTGAACAGGCGATGTTCGCATTCGGGGTCGCTGCATTTTTCGCAATCCCAGGCGCGCAGGCGCATGGGTTTTTGCTCCAACAGGTCGGATACGCTTGTCGGCAGTCCGTTTTTTGCTATTGATTTAATGGCTTTAAAGGCGTTTTCGATCCGTCTGGGGCCTGGGCCGTACACCACGTGGTAACGGACACAGGCATCCGCCAGCAGGGCGCGAAGGTGTGTGTCGAAAGCCTCGCGCCGGGCTTGTTCGGGGTCGGCGCAGGGCGTGTCCAGGCCCATCAGCAAGGTGATGGCGGCGCTGTTCAGGGTGCGGCGTATCTCGGCGGGCAGCTGTGGGGTGTCTGCCACGGCAATGGCCTGTGCCGTCAGCGCGGAGTCTTCTCGTCGGTGGTTGATGGCATCGGCCAGTTCGGCGGCACCGGTGCCGGGGGCGCCCAGCAGGGCAATGGTCTGCGGTGCAGGCACTGGCGATGCCCGGCGGCTCAGCGGGGGGTGTACTGCACGTAGACCTCGTTGGGCTTGACCATGCCCAGCTCGCTGCGTGCTTTCTCTTCGACCATGTCCAGCCCCTCCTTGAGGTCGTGCACCTCGGAGTTCAGGCGCTCATTGGCCTGGCGGGCCTGGTCGTTGGCCGCCGTTTGGGCGGCCAGCTGGCGCTGCATCTCTTGAACGCGGGGAATGCTCCCCCGGCCCAGCCAGAGCTGGGCGTGCAGGGCTGCCAGCAAGGCCAGCAGGACCACGGGTACGAGACGGGATCCCATGGCTTAAATGGGATGCCCGGTCGAAAGCGCGCCATCTGCGCTACCCAGCCGCAACCCAGCCGCCCCACGGCATCGGGGGGCAGTGGTGCGAACGCAGCGGAACCCTGCGGTGGCCATGGCTCAGCGCAGGTTGTAGAACGCGGCGCGGCCAGGGTAGTGGGCGATTTCACCCAGGTCTTCCTCGATGCGCAGCAGCTGGTTGTATTTGGCGATGCGGTCCGAGCGGCTCAGCGAGCCGGTCTTGATCTGGCCGGCGTTGGTGCCCACGGCGATGTCGGCGATGGTGCTGTCTTCGGTTTCGCCCGAGCGGTGCGAGATCACGGCGGTGTAGCCGGCGCGCTTGGCCATTTCGATGGCGGCGAAGGTTTCGGTCAGCGTGCCGATCTGGTTGATCTTGATGAG
>DAOPUP010000444.1:0-2300 GCA_035350655.1 Acidovorax sp.
CGCCACGCCGGGCATCGCCTTTTTTCTGCTGCTGTGCCTGGCCATCGGCTTCGGGTCGAGCTGGCTGGCCACCATCTTGTGGAACCTGGCCAGCCAGCGTCTTTCGGCCAGCCTGTGCGGGCAGCTCATCGTGAGCGAGACCCTGTTTGCGCTGGTTTATTCTTTTGCCTGGGACGGCCACTGGCCCGCGCCCGCGCAGTGGGCGGCCAGTGTGCTGTTCACGCTGGGCATCCTGGCATCCATCAAGGCACACCGATGAAGATCGAAATCCCCGAGGTCAAGAAGCTGGTTTACGAAATGCGCTTTCCCGTGCGCTGGGGCGACATGGACGCCATGGGCCATGTGAACAACACGGTTTATTTTCGTTACCTGGAAACGGCGCGCATCGAATGGATGGTGTCGGTGGGCTGCAATCCGGACCCGAAAGGGCAGGGCCCTGTCATCGTCAATGCGTTCTGCAACTTTTACCGGCAGCTCGAATTTCCGGCGGACGTGCTGCTCAAGTTGTATGTGAGCGACCCGGCGCGCACCACGTTCGAGACCTGGGGCACGATGGAACGCGTGGACCAGCCCGGCGTGGTTTGCGCCGCCGGTGGTGCCACCACCATCTGGGTGGATTTTCCACAGCAAAAAGCCGCCCCGCTGCCCGACTGGATGCGGGCATTGGTGACCGGATGATTTTTGAGTAAAAATGGCCTGTAGCGCTTATGGGTAAAGCGCTATAAGCTATTAAAATAATAGCTATTCGGTGGACTTTTTGGCTTTGGGCAACCGGCCCATCAGGTAGAACTCGGGGTTGGGCTGCATGCCGGCAAAGCTGGCCATGCGGTTGGACAGGCCAAAAAACGCCGTGATGGCGGCAATGTCCCAGATGTCCTCGTCATCCAGCCCGTGGGCGTGCAGGGCTGCAAAGTCGGCGTCTTCCACTTCGTGTGCGCGCTGGCACACCTTCATTGCAAAGTCGAGCATGGCACGCTGGCGCGGCGTGATGTCGGCCTTGCGGTGGTTCACAGCCACCTGGTCGGCCACGAAGGGTTTCTTTTCGTAGATGCGCAGGATGGCGCCATGGGCCACCACGCAATACAGGCACTGGTTGGCGGCGCTGGTTGCGGTGACGATCATCTCGCGATCACCCTTGGTCAGGCTGCCTTCTTCCTTGAGCATCAATGCGTCGTGGTATGCAAAAAACGCCCGCCACTCGGCCGGGCGCCGCGCAAACGCCAGGAACACATTGGGAATGAAACCTGCTTTTTCTTGCACTTCCACGATGCGTGCGCGGATGTCTTCGGGCAGGGTGCTCAGGTCTGGAAAAGGGTAGCGGTTCATGGGGGTCTCCTGTGTTGTTGGTGTCGATTTCATTCACCGTACCACGGCGCCGGCGCAGGCAACGGTGCTGGAAGCTGTCGGTGCTGCGGCCCCTTGCTGGCGTGGGTGGCATGAAGCGGGATTTTTGGGTTCCGTGGGGTTGATGGAAATCATAAAAACTATCGCTAGTTTTGTTTTAATTGATTTCTTATTTGTTGCGTCCCTTACTATCATTTTGCTTGCATTCATCCACACAAGGAGCGCTCCATGACCGAAGAATCCAAATGTCCATTCCATGCCGCTGGTGCCAGCAGCAGCCGCACCAGCCGTGATTGGTGGCCAAATCAGTTGCGCGTGGACCTGCTGAACCAGCATTCCGAGCGTTCCAACCCCCTGGGCGAACAATTCAACTATGCGGACGAGTTCAAAAAAATCGACTACTCCGCGCTCAAGGCCGATCTGAAGGCGCTGCTGACGGACTCACAGGACTGGTGGCCCGCCGACTGGGGCACCTACGCCGGCCTGTTCATCCGCATGGCGTGGCACAGCGCCGGCACCTACCGCACGGTCGATGGCCGGGGAGGGGCCGGGCGCGGCCAGCAGCGTTTTGCCCCGCTCAACAGCTGGCCCGACAACGTGAGCCTGGACAAGGCGCGCCGCCTGCTGTGGCCGGTCAAGCAAAAGTATGGGCAAAAAATCTCGTGGGCCGACCTGATGATCCTGGCCGGCAATGTGGCGCTGGAAAACTCCGGCTTTCGCACCTTTGGCTTTGCCGCCGGCCGCGAAGATGTGTGGGAGCCCGACATGGACGTGAACTGGGGCGATGAGAAAGCCTGGCTCACCCACCGCAGCCCCGAGGCCTTGGCCAAGAACCCGCTGGCCGCCACCGAAATGGGCCTGATTTACGTCAACCCCGAAGGCCCCAACGCCAGTGGCGACCCGCGCTCGGCCGCAGCGGCCATCCGCGCCACCTTTGGCAACATGGCCATGGACGA
>DAOPUP010000445.1:0-2298 GCA_035350655.1 Acidovorax sp.
CCAGCAGACCGAAGAGGTCGAGGTGATGGCCCGGCTGCTGGCCAGCAAGATCGAGCAAAGCCAGAAGGTGCTGCGCACCGTGGCCGAGGGCATCACACCGCAAATGCTCAATTCGCCGTCATCGCTTGAGTGGCTGCTGCAACAGGGCCTGCCGGCCGTGCAGTTCTTTGACTCCATTCAGGTGGCGCGCCAGGATGGTGAGCTGCGCGTCAACCTGCATTCCGGGCGGCTGGAAGACGCGGCCAGTCTTGATGCCGCCGAGCGCGATGCCCTGCGGCGCACGCTGATCGGCGGCAAGCCCCTGGTGTCCGAACTGGTGGCGGGCCGCAGTGCCGAGGCACGGGTCATGTTCACCATGCCGCTGCGCCGCGAGGACGGCCCGGTTTTCGGGGTGGTGGCCGGGGCGCTCATGCTGCAATCGCAGGGGCTGTTGCCGCCCACCATGACGCTGCCGGCGCGCGGTGATTCGCGCCTGATCGTCTTGACCCGTGATGGCACCATCCTGTCGCATCCCGATCCTTTGCGCATTTTGGCCAGCGTGCGCGATGAGGCGGGGCTGGGTCCGGTCTATGCCCAGTGGCTGCAGCAGGCACAGCCTGTGGCGGGCCGAGGTACCACCGTGGTGCAGCCGGCCCATATCGTGAGCATGGCCGGCATGCCCTTGCCGCAGTGGCTGGTGGCCCGGGTGACGGATTCGAGTGCCATGCTGGCGCCCGTGGAAGGCGCGCAGCGCAAGGCGTGGTGGCTTGCAGCCGCGGTGATTGCCACCAGCATGGCCTCGCTGGCAGCGTTCATGCTGTGGCTGGCGCAGCCGCTCGCCCGGCTCTGCCAGAGCGCGCGGCAGCTGGCGCGCGCAGACTGTGGCGATGCTGTGGTGTGGCCCCGCGCCACGGGCGAGGTGGGGGAGCTGGTCCAGGCGTTTGAAGGGCAGGCCCAGCGCAGTGCGCAGCAGCGCCAGCAGCAGGCCCACCTGCAAGGGCAGTTCCAGGCCATTCTGGAGAACGCGTCGGTGGGTATCGTGATCACCCGGCAGGGCTTACTGGAGGTGGTCGGGTGGCAGGCCTGTCAGATGCTCGGCTACCGCCATGAAGAGTTGCAGGGCCGCCCGGCGCGCACTCTGTATGCGTCGGATGCCGACTACGCCCGGCTGGGTGAGCGGGTACAGGCCCAGTTCCTGGCCCACGGCGCGTTTGATGGGGATGTCTGCTTCAGGCGCAAGGACGGCAGCCCGGTCTGGGCGCGGGCGCAGGGCCGGGGGGTGCGTGCGGATGACATGGGCGGCGGCACCGTCTGGATTCTGGAGGACATGACGGCTGCGCGCGAAGCGCAGCAGCAGCAGGCCTGGGCGGCCCTCCATGATCCGCTGACCCAGCTGTGCAATCGGGACGGCTTTGCCCAGCGCATGGCGGTGCTGCTGGCCGAGCGCTCGGCGCGGGCGCGCACGTCGCACATTCCGGCCGTGGATGCCCGCGTTGCCGACGGCACGGGCGATGGGGCGCTGCTGTTTCTGGACCTGGACTATTTCACCGTGGTCAACGATGTGGCGGGCCATGATGCCGGAGATGACGTGCTGCGCCATGTGGCCCGGCTGCTGGAATCGCAGGTGCGCCAGATTGGCTGGGCGGCGCGCCTGGGCGGCGATGAGTTTGCCGTGGTGCTGCCGGGTTGTTCGCTGCGGCGCGGCCAGGCAGTGGCCGAGCAGTTGCGCGCTGCGGTGCAGGCCTGGCAGCCTTCGTACCAGGGCCGCAGCTTCACGCTGGGGGTGAGCATTGGCCTGGTGATGCTGGATGCCCGCTGGCCGGATGTGCCCTCGGTGCTGTATGCGGCCGACATGGCCTGCTACGACGCCAAGCGCGCCGGCCGCAACCGGGTGGAGACGCGCCATGTCCACCAGGGCACGGCCTCGGGCCGCATGCCGCTGCCGCCGGTCTGATCGCGGTGCTGCCGCCTGGCTGGTGCCCACCGGCTCTGCAAGGGCCGCTGGTTGGCGCGCAACCGCAAGCCGCGCGCCAAAGGACATGGTGCCCCTGCTAGCCGCCCCCATCGGCATGCCGCTGGTCGACCCCGACGGTGCAAGGCGGCGGCATCGAGGGTGTAATTGCTATAAAAAAAATAGCTAATGGTGCATGCGGATCCATGGCAGGAACCTGGTTGGAACCCAAAGGCTGCCGGTGAAAACTGAGAGACAATCGCCCGCATGAGTTCCACCCCCATTTCCCGCCAGCCGGGCATGTCCAGCGAACTGCCGCCCCGGCTGCAGCTGGTGGGCATTACCAAGCGCTACCCGGCGGTGGTGGC
>DAOPUP010000446.1:0-2295 GCA_035350655.1 Acidovorax sp.
CCGCGAAGGCGTGGGCCAGTGGACGGTGCACCAGTGGATCAAGAAGGCCGTGCTGTTGTCATTCCGCCTGAAGGACAACGAAATCATGTCGTCGGGTGATTTGGCCTTTTATGACAAGGTGCCCACCAAGTTTGCCCACCTGAGCCCGCAAGAAATGGCCGCCACCGGCGTGCGCGTGGTGCCGCCCGCCGTGGCGCGCCGCGGCAGTTTCATCGCCAAGGGTGCGATCCTGATGCCCAGCTACGTGAACATCGGCGCCTATGTTGACGAAGGCACCATGGTCGACACCTGGGCCACCGTGGGCAGCTGCGCCCAGGTGGGCAAGAACGTGCACCTGTCGGGCGGCGTGGGTCTGGGCGGCGTGCTCGAACCCCTGCAAGCCAACCCCACCATCATTGAAGACAACTGCTTCATCGGCGCCCGCTCCGAGGTGGTTGAAGGCGTGATCGTCGAAGAAAACTCCGTGCTGGGCATGGGCGTTTACCTGGGCCAGAGCACCCCCATCTTCAACCGTGCCACAGGCGAGATCAGCTATGGCCGCGTGCCTTCGGGCTCGGTGGTGGTCAGCGGCAACCTGCCCAAGACGGCGGCCAATGGCGCGCCCTACAGCATGTATGCCGCCATCATCGTCAAGCAGGTCGATGCACAGACCCGATCCAAGACCAGCATCAACGATTTGCTGCGCGACTGAGCCAGGCAGACCGTCACCGCCAGCCCGATCAGCGCCGCGACCGACACCCCCCCAAGAAGGACACACCATGAGCACGATGGAACGAATTCTTCGCCTGATGGCGGAGAAAAAGGCTTCCGACGTCTTTCTGTCGGCCAATGCCCCGGCGCTGATCAAGATCAACGGCGAATGTGTGCCGATCAACAACCAGATCCTGCCGTTCGACGCCCCACGCAACCTACTGGCCGAAGTGGTGCCGGCGAACCGCATCGAAGAGCTCGAAGAAACCGGCGAGCTCAACATGGGTGTGCCGCTCAACGGTGTGGGCCGGTTCCGCATCAGTGCCATGCGCCAGCGTGGCAGCTACGCGGTGGTGATCCGTTTCGTCTCGCAGCAGGTTCCCGAGTTCGACTCGCTGGGCCTGCCCCAGGTGCTGCGCGACATGGTCATGGAAAAGCGCGGGCTCATCCTCCTGGTGGGGGCCACGGGCTCGGGCAAGACCACCACGCTGGCGTCGATGATCGACAGCCGCAACGAACTGCTGACCGGGCATATCCTCACGCTCGAAGACCCGGTGGAATACCAGTTCAAGAACAAGAAATCGATCGTGAACCAGCGCGAAATCGGTGGCGACACGCAATCGCTGCAGGTCGCACTGAAAAATGCCTTGCGCCAGGCCCCCGATGTGATCCTGATCGGCGAAATCCGTGACCGGGAAACCATGTCTGCGGCGCTTTCCTATGCGCAGTCGGGCCACCTGTGCCTGGCCACGCTGCACGGCAACAACAGCTACCACGCGCTCAACCGCATCCTCAGCTTCTACCCCGTCGAAGTGCGCCCGACCATGCTGGGCGATCTGGCATCGGCGCTCAAGGCCGTGGTGTCACAGCGCCTGGTGCGCACGGTGGACGGCGGCCGCGTGCCCGCTGTCGAAGTCATGCTCAACACCAAGCTGGTTTCCGAACTGGTGGAAAAAGGCGACTTCTCGGGCATCAAGGAGGCCATGGAAAAATCCATGGCCGAAGGCTCGCAGACCTTCGAAGAAGCCCTGGCCCGTCTCATCATGGACGGCCAAATCGATCGCAAGGAAGGCCTGGCCCATGCCGATTCGCCCACCAATCTGATGTGGCGTCTGCAAAATGATTTTGCCCTGGCTGCCAATATCGCCAGGGCCCAAAAAGAAGCGCGCGACGCCCCCGATGACCAAGCCTCTTTCACCGAAATCGTGCTGGACGTCAAATCCAGCTGACCCGATTTCATTTGAAGTTTCCGATGTCTCGCACCCTGCACCTGACCGAACAGCTCATCTCCCTGCCCTCCATCACGCCCGAGGACGCAGGTTGCCTGGACCTGCTGGCGGCACGCCTGGCCCCGCTGGGCTTTGTCTGCGAGCGCCTGGACAGCGGCCCCGCCGACTTCCGTGTCAGCAACTTGTGGGCAAAACGGCCTGCAGCCAAAGAAAAATCAGGGCAGCATGCTATTAAAACCGTAGTCTTTGCCGGTCACACCGACGTGGTTCCCACGGGGCCCTTGGCGCAGTGGCGCAGCCCCCCTTTCACGCCTACGCACCAGGACGGCAAGCTCTTTGGCCGCGGCGCCAGTGACATGAAAACCTCCATCGCCGC
>DAOPUP010000447.1:0-2294 GCA_035350655.1 Acidovorax sp.
GCCAGGTTCAGGCCGATCACCGCCACCACCGAGCCTGTGACCACGGGCGGCATGAAACGCTCGATCCAGCCCGTGCCCACCACCTGCACGATGAAGCCCACCAGCGTGTACAACGCGCCGCAGGCAATGATGCCGCCCAGCGCCACGCCAATGTTGGCATTCGGCCCCTTGCCCGCATAGGCCGTGGCCGCAATCACCACGCCGATGAAGGCAAAGCTCGAACCCAGGTAGCTGGGTACCTTGCCGCCGGTGATGAGGAAAAAGAGCAGCGTGCCGAGGCCGCTCATCAAAATGGCGAGGTTGGGGTCAAAGCCCATGAGGATGGGCGCCAGCACCGTGGCGCCAAACATCGCAATCACGTGCTGCACGCCCATCACGGCCGTCTGCGGCCAGGGCAGCCGCTCGTCAGGTCCGATCACGCCGCCCTGCTGCAGCGCGTCGGCGCTTTTCTCCCTCCAGGTCATGAAGCCCATGGATATTTCTCCGTTGTGAATTGATGCAGCGGATCGTAGAGGATTTGGGCACAGTGCGAGCTGCAAGAAGCAGGAGCTGCTCACCAAAAAATCGCGGCTGTGCCAGCCTATCGAGAGGGTGGTCCGCCAGGACGCGATGGCCAACCCAGGCTGCCTGAGCTGGTATGTGGCCTTCGCCGCCTGGCCTGGGACAGGCCGGCGTAGCCGTCTTTTGCGGCAGATCGCACCGGGCCAGTGCGGTATGCGCCTGCGGCTACCGTTGCCGCGCATTTTTCGACAACGCAATCCATGCCCTGCCACCCGCTTCCCGCACACCCGCTGTCCGCCGCGGCGCGGGCGCGTGTGCCGGTAGGCAACATACCCGCCCTGCGCGCGCTCTACGGGTTTCGGGCCCGCAGCTGATACCGCGCCGGCCCTGCGTGCGAAGGGCCGGCGCAACGCCCTGACCGCAGCGCCGCGCGCGTTCCGATGACGGGCTCCGGCACATCCCCCTCTCTTTCCCTTGTTCTGTGGGGCACGGGCGCGCGCCGTGGCATGGTGCTGCGGCCTGTGCTGCTGCATTGCTGGAGTTCGTGATGGACCTCGCGTTGTCTTCACCCGCCTTCGCCGGGCCTTGGCCCGATCTGCGCACCTGGTGGCGGCTCCCCCAGGAGCTGCGCATTGACGTGGATCCGTCCAGCGAGGGCGCGCTCGAGCAGGAGCTCGACACACTGCACGGCCGCCTGTATGGCCTGCCCACCGAGCCGCTGTCCGCCCCGCGCTTCGTGATGCACCGCCGCGAGGCCGATGGCGAGTGGTACGTGTATGTCGAAGACCGGGTGGAGCGCCGGCTGGCGGGCTATACCGTCTTCAACCGCCTGATTGAGGTGGACCGCCACACCGACCCGCATGTGCGGGCACCGCACTCCAAGTACGCCCGGGCCTACCAGCGCCGCGGCCTGGCGACCGCCGTGTACGGCTGGGCGCTGGGATCTGGGCGCCGGGATCTGCCTGGTTTCGGGCGCGCGCCAGTCCAGCGGGGCGCATGCGCTGTGGCGCTCCCTCACCCGCCGCCACGCCTGGGGCTATGTGGATCTGCACGGCAAGCGGCTGGTGTACCTGGGCCGTGATGTGCCCGCGCCCCGGCGCGAGGCCCTGCCGGTGCGCATGCTGCTGCTGGGCGCCGGCTGGACGCTGCCGGCGTTTGCCGCCGCCGTGCGGATGGGGCAAGTGCAAGAAGACCCGGCGGGCCGCCGGCGCGAAGCGGTCACCGCCTGGGCATGGAGGGCTGCGGCGCCGAAAACAAGGCCGGCACCCGGTGCGCCGCATAATGGTTTCCCCTGCGCCATGTGCCGCATCCCGGAGACCTGCCCATGCCGACACCGCCCCCAGCGCCCAAGCGCTTTTCCATGATCCGCGAGTTCCACCTGGCGGACTGGTTCACGCTGGGCAACGCCGTCTGCGGCGTGGGTGCCTTGTTTTCGGTGATGTCGTACCTGGAGACCAGCGATGTGGTGCACATCCACTTCGCCTGCGCCTTGGTGCTGGCCGCGCTGATCTTTGATGTGCTCGATGGCCGCATTGCGCGCTGGCGTCAGAAAAGCTCGGCCATGGGGCGCGAGCTCGATTCGCTGGCCGACGTGATCTCGTTCGGTGTGGCGCCCGCCATCATCGCCTATGGCTGTGGCATGCAGGGGCTGTATGACCGCATCGTGCTGGTCTACTTTGTGGCCTGTGGCGTGTCGCGCCTGGCGCGTTACAACGTCACGGCCGAGACGCTTTCGGGCGACGACGGCAAGGTGAAATACTTTGAAGGCACGCCGATTCCCACCTCCATCGTGC
>DAOPUP010000448.1:0-2290 GCA_035350655.1 Acidovorax sp.
GTGGGCAGCCGCGCCAACTGCATGGCCTGCCACACCCGCGCCGACCAGGGCGACTTTGACGACGACCGCGTCCGCATTCCCAAGTGAGAACCGCCATGACCTCCAACACCCTCACCCCTTCTGCGCAAACTTCAGCACCGCCGCGCCCCGCCACCCGCCGAGTGGTCGATGCCACCACGCGCATGCTGCACTGGCTGATGGCGCTGAGCTTCACCGGCGCCTACCTCACCGCCGATGGCGAGCGCTGGCGGCTGGTGCACGTCACGCTGGGCTACACGCTGGCGGGCCTGGTCGTGGCGCGCCTGCTGTGGGGCCTGTTCGGGCCGCGCCAGGCCCGCCTGTCGGTGCTGTGGCGCAAGCTGCAGGGGCTGCCAGCATGGCTGAAATCTTTGGCGGCCGTGCGCTCGCCCAGCGCCCTTCCGGCCACCTGGCGCCCGGGTCAGAACCTGCTGATGGCACTGGCCGTGGCGCTGATCCTGGCGCTGGTGGTGCCGCTCAGCCTCAGCGGCTACGCGGTGTGGGACGAATGGGGCGGTGAATGGCTGGAGGAAGTGCATGAGTTTTTTGGCAACACCCTGCTGTTCGTGGTGCTGGCGCACATCGGCCTGATCGCCCTCTTGAGCGCGCTGCGCCGCAAGAACCAGGCACTGCCCATGCTGACGGGCCGCGTGCAAGGCCCTGGCCCCGATCTGGCAAAAAGCAACCATGGCTGGCTCGCCGCGGCCGTGCTGGCCTGCGTGCTCGCCTTCTGGACCTGGCAGTGGAACCAGGCACCCCAGCCGCCTGCCACCGACGCCACGCACTGGAGCGAGAATCGCCACCATGACGACGACTGACTGAAAGAGCCCTTCCATGCGCATCCTGCTGGCCGAAGACGACGAACTGCTGGGCTCGGGCATCCGAGCCGGCCTGGCGCAAAACGGCTTCCAGGTGGACTGGGTGCGCGACGGCGTGGCCGCCGAGCGCGAGCTGGCCACCGGTGCCTACCAGGCCGCCGTGCTCGACCTGGGCCTGCCGCGGCAGGACGGCATGGAAGTGCTGCGCCAGGTGCGCGCGCGCCGCAACACCACGCCCGTGCTGGTGCTCACGGCCCGCGACGCCGTGCCCGCGCGCATTGCCGGGTTGGATGCCGGTGCAGACGACTATCTGATCAAACCCGTTGACCTGCACGAGCTGGCCGCCCGCCTGCGCGCCTTGGTGCGGCGCGCCCACGGCCAGAGCGAAACCCGGCTGGCAGCGGGCCCGGTGGAGCTGGACCCGGCAGCGCACCAGGTGTGGTGCCACGGCGAGGCGGTGGAGTTGTCCAACCGCGAATACGATCTGCTGCACGCGCTGCTGCTCAATGCGGGGCGCGTGCTCAGCCGCGAGCAGCTGGAGCAGCGCCTGTACCAGTGGGGCAGCGAAATCAACAGCAACGCCGTCGAGGTGCACATCTACCACCTGCGGCGCAAGCTGGGCGCGGCCCTGATCGAGACCGTGCGCGGCGTGGGCTACCGCATCGCACGGGAGCCGGCATGAGCAGCGCCGCCACCCACCGCAGGCCACGCTCGCTGCAGGCCCGGCTGCTGACCACGGTGCTGACGCTGGTGCTGGTCGCCTGGGGCGTGGCCGCAGCGCTGGCCTGGCACGAAACCGACGATGAAGTCAGCGACCTGCTCGACGCCCATCTGGCACAGACCGCGGCCTTGCTGCGCCTGCAACCGCTCGATGAACTGGACGAAGACCGCCTGAACGAAGCCCCCGAGCTGGACAAGCACCAGCCGCATGTAGTGTTCCAGCTCTGGCACAAAGACCAGCTGCTGGCCCGTTCGGCCAGCGCGCCGCAGAAACCCCTGACGCTTCGGCGCAAGCGGGGTTTTGCCGACAGCCAGGTGGACGGCAAGGCCTGGCGCGTGTTCGTCACCCAGGGGCCGGAGCGCGACATGCGCATTGTGGTGGGCGAGCTGCAGTCGGTGCGCCGCGAGATCGTGCTGGCCAGCCTCACCAGCATCCTCAAGCCCATGGCCTGGGCCTTGCCACTGCTGGCACTGGGCATCTGGTGGGCAGTGCGCGGCTCGGTGCGGCCGCTGGGGCGGCTCGGAAACGCCGTGGCCACGCGCCAGCCCCAGTCGCTCGCACCCCTGTCCACCGAAGGCGTTCCGCCCGAGGTGCTGCCGCTGGTCACGGCGCTGAACGACCTGTTCGAGCGCATGGCCCGGCTGCTGGCCACCGAACAGCAATTCACGGCCGATGCGGCGCACGAGCTGCGCACCCCCATTGCCGGCATCCGCATGCAGGCCCAGGTGGCGCA
>DAOPUP010000449.1:0-2282 GCA_035350655.1 Acidovorax sp.
GCCTTGCGGTAGCCCTCGGGCTTGCTCATGCCGAAGTTGCGCATGGCGCGCTCTTTGGTGTCGCGGCCTTTCTGGTGGCCCAGCACCATACAGGCATGGCCGTTAAAGCGCGCCAGGCCGCCCACGATGGACAAATCGTCTGCGTAATGGCGGTCACCGTGCAGCTCGACAAAGTCGGTGAAGATGTCGCGCACATAGTCAAGCGTGTAGGGGCGCTCGGGGTGGCGGGCAATCTTGGTGATCTGCCAGGGGCTCAGCTCGCTGTAGATGTCCTTGGTGAGCTGCTGGCTCTTCTTGCTGAGCTGGTCGATTTCTTCCGAGATATCGACCGCGCTCTCGGTCTGCACGTAGCGCAGTTCTTCGATTTTGGATTCCAGTTCGGCAATGGGCTGCTCGAAATCCAGAAAGGTCTTTTTCGCCAACGTATTTCTCCTTGGGTCGCGCCCGCGGTGCCTCTGGTGCGAGGCCCGTGTTGCAACCGGTTCATGTCTGATGAAACGGGCCTCAATAGGCCACAGGCAACGGGTCGAGCGATCGCCAAATATACCAAGTCGCCACGCTGCACCAGGGCTTCCAGGCCTCGGCCACCTCGCGGGCATCGCTGCGGCTGACCGGATCGCCCGAAAAATAGTTCTGGCTGATGCCGTTGATCAAGCCCACATCATCCAGGGGCAGGACATTGGGCCGCATCAGGTAAAAAATCAGGAACATCTCGGCCGTCCAGCGGCCGATGCCGCGGATCGCCACCAGTTCGGCAACGATGGCCTCGTCGTCCATCGAGGTCCAGTCCTTCACATGCAGCTTGCCCGCATCGAAGTGCAGCGCCAGGTCCACCAGATAGTCGACCTTGCGGGCCGACAGGCCCGCCGCACGCATGTCGTCAATCTTGAGCTTGAGCACGTTGCCGGGCTTCATGGCACGCGGCAGCGCAGCAAAACGCTCCCACACCGTCTGCGCGGCCTTCACCGAAATCTGCTGCCCGACGATGCTGCGCGCCAGCGTGGTGAATGCATCGCCCCGCGTCTGCAATGCGGCGTCGCCAAACTGGGGAATCAGGCGCTTCATCACCCGATCCTTCTTCATCAGGTGCTTGCAGGCGTCCGCCCAATAGTCGGGCGTGGCCAGCGCCGCGCTGGATGCCGTGAGCGCCTCAGTCGCTACAATTTTAGAAGCTGCCACTACTCGCCCCATCTGCCCCGGAGGCCAATTTCATGTTGAATATTTTCACTGCGCGGCTTCCCAGGTCGTGCCGGCGACAGAGTCCTTGAGCACGATGCCCTGGGCCAGCAGGGCATTACGGATGCGGTCGGCCTCTGCAAAATCCTTGCCCGCCTTGGCGGCGGCGCGGGCGGCAATCTGCGCCTGGATGGCCGCTTCGTCAAAACCCGCCCCGGCCTGCAAAAAGGCCTTCGGATCGCCCTGCAGCAGCCCCAGGCAACCCGCCAGCGCCTTGAGCAGGCCCGCCAGTTCGGGCGAGCGGGTCTTGTTGACCTCACCGGCCAGTTCGAACAGCACGGCCATCGCCTCGGGCGTGCCAAAGTCCTCATCCATGGCGGCCTTGAAGCGGGCGGCATGGGGCTCGGCCCAGTCAATGGCCACCTCGGCTGGTGCCACCAGGCTCAGCGCCGTGTACAGCCGCTTGAGCGCCTGGCGCGCGTCATCGAGGTGCGCGTCGCTGTAGTTGAGCGCGCTGCGGTAATGGGCACGCACGATGAAAAAGCGCACCGTTTCGGCGTCGTACTGCTGGAGCACATCGCGGATGGTGAAGAAATTGCCCAGGCTCTTGGACATCTTCTCGTTGTCCACGCGCACGAAGCCGTTGTGCACCCAAAAGCGTGCCAAAGGTTGGCCGGTGGCGCCTTCGCTCTGCGCAATTTCGTTCTCGTGGTGCGGGAACTGCAGGTCGGCCCCGCCCCCGTGGATGTCGAAGGTTTCGCCCAAGGTGGCGCAGCTCATGGCCGAGCATTCGATGTGCCAGCCGGGGCGGCCCGTGCCAAAAGGGCTGTCCCATTGGGCTTCGGGCGGCTCGCTCTCCTTGGCGGATTTCCACAGCACGAAGTCGAGCGGATCTTCCTTGCCGTCCTGCACGGCCACGCGTTCGCCCGCGCGCAGCTCGTCAAGCGATTTGCCCGAGAGCTTGCCGTAACCCGCAAACTTGCGCACCGAATAGTTCACGTCGCCATTGGTGGCGCGATAGGCCAGGCCTCTACCTTCGAGCTGGCCGATGAGCGACAGCATCTGCGGCACGTATTCGGTGGCGCGGGGCTCGACCGATGGTGGCT
>DAOPUP010000450.1:0-2282 GCA_035350655.1 Acidovorax sp.
GACGACGACATCGAGCATGTGCTCGACTACCGCAAGGTGCGCCAGATCATCATCGACGAGTGCACGGCCGAGCATGTGAACCTGCTCGAAAGCCTGATCGGCAAGCTGGCCCAGCGGCTCATGCAGCTGCCCGGCGTGCGCGGCGTGCGCGTGAAGATCGCCAAGCTCGAAATTTTTGACGACTGCGAAGTGGCAATCCGCATGGAAACAGGACAGTGGTGAACGCAATGAATGCAATGGATGCCAGCGCCTGGACGGGCGAAGAAACTGCAGCGGCTGATGTGGCGCCTGCCCGCGCGCCCGCGGACTTCAAGATCGAACGCGAGACCCACAAGCTCGAAAAGCGCCTGTGCCGCGAGGTCGGCAAGGCCATCGTGCACTACAACATGATCGAAGAGGGCGACAAGGTCATGGTCTGCATGTCGGGCGGCAAGGACAGCTATGCGCTGCTCGATATCCTGCTCAAGCTGAAAAAACGGGCGCCCATCCATTTCGACCTGGTGGCGGTGAACCTGGACCAGAAACAGCCCGGCTTTCCAGAGCATGTGCTGCCCGATTACCTGAAAACCACCGGCGTGCCGTTCCACATCGAGAACGAAGACACCTACAGCATCGTCAAGCGCCTCATCCCCGAGGGCAAGACCACCTGCAGCCTGTGCAGCCGGCTGCGCCGGGGCATTCTGTACCGCGTGGCCGACGAGTTGGGCGCCACCAAAATAGCCCTGGGCCACCACCGCGACGACATCCTGCAGACGCTGCTGCTCAACATGTTCTTTGGCGGCAAGCTCAAAAGCATGCCTCCGAAGCTGGTGAGCGACGACGGCCGCCATGTGGTGATCCGCCCACTGGCCTTCGTGGCCGAAAAAGACACGGCGCGCTGGGCGCAGCACCGCAACTTCCCCATCATCCCGTGCAACCTGTGCGGCAGCCAGGAAAACCTGCAGCGCAAGCAGGTGGGAGAGATGCTGCGCGAGTGGGAGAAAAAATACCCCGGCCGCGTGGAGAACATGTTCAACGCCCTGCAGAACGTGGTGCCCAGCCATCTGCTCGACGGCGCGCTGTACGATTTCAAGGGGGCCCGCGCCACCGGCGTGGCCGACGACAACGGCGACAAGGCTTTTGACACCGAGGAGTTCCCCGTGCCTTCTGCCCTGCCTGGCGTTCAGGTGGTGCGCATCCAGTAAAGGCCGGGCCCGGCTGCCGGCGCTTTTATCAAGGAGCTGCCATGACTGCCATGAGATGGATCACTTTGCCCCTGCTGTGCGCAGCACTGTGGCTGACCGGCTGCGCCAGCACCCGCCTGGTGGACAGCGATGTGCAATCGTTCTCGCAGCTCACTGGCGCGCCCGCGCGGCCCACCTACGATTTCGAGCGCCTGCCCTCGCAGCAGGCCCAGGGTGCCCAGCAGTCCGCCGTGGAAGCACAGGCCCGGCTGGCGCTGGCCCAAGTGGGCCTGCGCCAGGACAGCGCGGCGCCTTTTTACCGCGTGCAGGTCCATGCCCGCGTCGACCGCAAGGCGCCCCCCGACTGGTATGACCCCTGGTGGGGCTGGGGTGGATGGAGCACGGGTGGCGGCTTCTATGGTGGCCTGTCCATGCGCTTTCCGCCCCCCACGCTGTACCGGCGCGAAGTCAGCCTGGTCCTGCGCGAGGCGGCCAGCGGCACGGTGGTTTACGAGACCCATGCCGTGCACGAAGGCGTGTGGACCGACCACCCTGCCGTGTGGGCCGCCATGTTCGACGCGGCCCTGAACGGCTTTCCCACACCACCCACCGGGGCGCGCCGCATCGTCCTGGAAATACCGCGCTAAGCCGCGCACCCTGCCCCATGAACGCCACCCGCCTCATTGCCATTCGCCACGGCGAAACCGCCTGGAACGTGGACACCCGCATCCAGGGCCACCTCGACATTCCGCTCAACGACACCGGCCTGTGGCAGGCGCGGCAGCTCGCGCGCGCCCTGGCCGACGAACCCGTGACCGCCATCTACACCAGCGATCTGCAACGCGCCCGGGCCACGGCCCAGGCCGTGGCCGACGCCACGGGCGCGCCGCTCACACCCGAGCCCGATCTGCGCGAGCGCAGCTTTGGCGCGCTGCAGGGGCGCACCTTTGCCGAAATCGAGGCCGAGCTGCCCGAGCAGGCCTTGCGCTGGCGCAAGCGCGACCCGCACTTTGCGCCCGAAGGCGGCGAATCGCTGACCTTGCTGCGCGAGCGCATCGCCGCCACCGTGCACCGCCTGGCCGCGCGCCACCCCGGCGAGCTGGTGGTGCTGGTGGCGCA
>DAOPUP010000451.1:0-2263 GCA_035350655.1 Acidovorax sp.
TCGGCCAGCCGCACCCAATAGGTGGCGCCCAGTGGAATCAGGTCGTCATTGAAGTCGTAGCTGGGGTTGTGCAGCGTGCAGGGGCCGCCACCATGGCCCATCTCGCGGTGCGCGCCATCGCCGTTGGCAATGAAGCAGTACGCTCCGGGCTTGGCCTGCAGCATGAAGGCGAAATCCTCGGCGCCCATGGTGGGTTCTTGCGCCAGCACGTTGGCCTCGCCCACGATGCCCGCCATGACCTGGCGCGCAAAGTCGGCCTCGGCGGGCGAATTCACTGTGGGTGGGTAATTGCGCACAAACTCAAACGTACAGGTGGCCTCGTGCGCCGCGCAGGTGTGCTCGGCCACCTGGCGCATGCGCGCCTCGATCAGGTCCAGCACCTCCAGGGAGAAGGTGCGCACAGTGCCCTGCAGCTCGCAGTGGTCGGGCACCACGTTGGTGGCCTCGCCGGCGTGGACCATGGTGACCGAGATCACGCCAGCATCCACAGGCTTCTTGTTGCGGCTGATGATGGTCTGGAAGGCCTGCACCATCTGGCAGGCAATCGGCACCGGGTCGATGCCGGTGTGCGGCAGCGCCGCATGGCCGCCCTTGCCATGGATGGTGATCTTGAACTCGTTGCTGGACGCCATCACCGGCCCGGGGCTCACGGCAAAGCTGCCCATGGGCATGCCCGGCCAGTTGTGCATGCCAAACACGGCCTGCATGGGAAACTGCTCGAACAGGCCGTCTTCGATCATCACGCGCGCGCCACCGCCACCTTCTTCCGCCGGTTGAAAAATCAGGTACACCGTGCCATCGAAGTTGCGGTGCTTGGAAAAGTGCTGCGCCGCCGCCAGCAGCATGGCCGTGTGGCCGTCGTGGCCGCAGGCGTGCATCTTGCCGGGGTGCTGACTGGCATGCGCGAAGGTGTTGAACTCCTGCATGGGCAGCGCATCCATGTCGGCGCGCAGACCGATGGCCCGGCCACTGGCGCCGCCATCGCGCCCTTTCACAATGCCGACCACGCCGGTCTTGCCCAGCCCGCGGTGGATGGGAATGCCCCATTCGGTGAGCTTTTGCGCCACCACATCGGCGGTGCGCAGCTCTTCGAAACACAGCTCGGGATGGGCATGGATGTCCCGGCGCACGGCGGCCATGCTGGCGGCCTGGGTGACGATGGAATCGATTACGTTCATGGTTTGCATCCTTACGGCCTGACAGTCTAGCCCGGTAGGCCAATGCCTGCCAACCAAAGGGCCGCCGGCGCGGCTTGGGGGCGCTGGCGGCGGCTCCGGGTTGCGAAGCGCCTCGGCAGGCAAGGTCAGGTTTTGACGCGCCCGTCGCCCGTCAGCATCGACATTTCGACAAAATTCGAAGCCGAATGGTCCGTAGCGCTGTAGGACAGCGGAAACCCGGGAATCACCTGCGGCCCCAGGGACTCAAGGCCTGCAATGAGGCTGTTGTGCGTGAGCTTGCCGCCTGCCTGCGCCTGGCGCAGACCCTCGGTGAAAACGCGGGCGGCAAGGAACCCTTCCATGCTGGAATAGTTGGCCTGCACCTTGTCGCCACCTTTCTTGATGGCGTCCAGAAAATCGCGCGTGATCGGACGCGAGGGCTGGTAAGGAGAAGGCACGACCTGCGAGACCACCACGCCCGCGCCGTCCTTGCCCAGCTCATCGGCCAGCGCCTGCGTGCCCACGAACGACACGTTGTGGAAGGTGCCGCCAAAACCGGCCTTGCGCGCTGCACGCACAAAGGCCGCCGCCGAGGCATAGGCCGTGATCTGCACCACCGCGTCGGGCATGGCGGGCACCAGCTTGCCCACAGCCGCTTTCACATCGTTCGAATTGCGCTCGACCGTGGCCGTGGCCACCGGGGCGAGCTTGAGCTCGGCGAGCGCCCGCGTTACGCCGTCCAGCCCCGCCTTGCCATAGGCGTCGTTCTGGTAGAACACCGCGATCTTCTTGAGCCCCAGATGGGTGAGCTGGCGCACGATGAGCGCCGTTTCGTCGTAATACGAGGCGCGCACATGAAAGATCAGGCGGTTGAACGGCTGGCGCAGCGCCTCGGCCCCCGTGAAGGCGCCAAAAAAAGGCACCTTGGCCTGGGTAAAAATCGGCAGCGCCGCCAGGCTGGTGGGCGTGCCGATGTAGCCAAACAGCGCGAACACATCGTCGGCAATGAGCCTGCGGGTGTTCTCGGCGCAGCGGTCGGGCTCGTAGCCATCGTCCAGGGTGCGGATTTCCACCGTGCGCCGGCCCACGCCGCCCTGGGCGTTGAG